>DAOWFD010000344.1 GCA_030638185.1 Candidatus Aegiribacteria sp. | reverse complement strand
TCCCTTCCAGACGGCTCACTCTTTCCAGGATGTCCACGTGCTATACTAAAAAGACAGGTAGCCCGGGCTTCGTCTCTGGGTTTTCGCGTGATGGTGGGACCGGAGGCGGAATTTTTCCTTTTCCAGCTCGACGCAAAGGGAAATCCCATAACGGAAACCCACGATAAAGGAGCCTATTTCGATCTTTCACCTGTTGACCGGGGAGAAGAGGGACGCAGGGATATTGTCCTTGCTCTTGAAGCCATGGGATACGAGGTGGAAGCGGCTCACCATGAAGTTGCTCCCGGACAGCATGAGGTCGACTTCAGATATGTGGAAGCCATTGAAGCAGCTGACAACATTGTAACCTTCAGGTTTGTTGTTAAGAAAGTCGCACTTCTGCACTCTCTCCATGCGACATTCATGCCTAAACCCCTTGTTGATGCCGCCGGCTCAGGAATGCATACTCATTTTTCAATGTTCAATTCAAATGATGAGAACGTGTTTTATAAAAGCGATGATCCCCATGGGCTCTCGTCCACCGCCCGGGGCTTTATAGGCGGAGTTCTTGATCATGCCAAGGGATTTGTCGCGGTGACCAATCCTCTGGTGAATTCATACAAGAGGCTTGTCCCCGGTTACGAGGCGCCGGTGAATGTGGCGTGGTCAATGAAAAACAGGTCCCCTCTGCTTAGAGTACCCGCCGCAAGGGGCAACGGTACCCGTTGCGAGATTCGGGTGCCTGATCCTTCATGCAATCCATATCTTGCCCTGGCGGTTATGCTGGCCTCCGGACTGGACGGCATGGAGAGAAAGATGGACTGCGGTGAACCGGTGAACCGTAATATTTTTTCCATGAGTGGCAGGGAGAAAAAAAGACTCAGGATAAAGACACTCCCCGACAACCTCTCCGCAGCTCTGGACTGTATGCAAAAGGATGATGTGGTGAAGGACGCCCTTGGTGAACATGTGTTCAACCATTTCCTGCTGAACAAGCGAAGAGAATGGGAAGAATACATTCAGGTCATCCATCCCTGGGAGGTTGAACGGTATCTGGACAGGTATTAACACCCGATAAACAGTCTTCACCGTCTGCGGGTAAGAATCAATCAATAATCGGATATCTAATTCAGTGTGATCTACCCTCAAATTGGTCTAAATTAGAGTATCTTCGTATCTGTATGACTTTGAATGATACTGATACTAAAGAGCAGGGGGAAGGTTGTCTATTTTGGAAGAACATACTATTTAAGAAAAAATAAAAGTGAAACGTTGATTAATAGCAGACAAAAGGGAAATCAAAGATATACAGAAATTGCTGGTTTGTTATAGTCCATCGGTCTTAGCAGGATATCTGGTGAAATATTCGGGTTGATTGGCTAGAATGTGGAGAATTCTCTTATTTCTCAGGAATGATTTTAACTAAAGCCACATCGTGCTTATTGATGAGTGTTGAGAAATGTCCTGTAAAAGAGCCCAGGTCCTCGTGTGCCCACAAGTCTTGCACCAGGCAGGAACATCTATTGTTAAGACCGATCGAATCCCATGCAACAGACAATCGCCGTCCATCCCTTTCACCCAGATTGAACAGTCCAACTGAAATGGAACCATCCGCAAGAGGTTTGGCCCAGACATCAGCTCGTTCGCGACCATGAAACACTGAACCGATCTGGTAACCCTGACATCCCAGTTTATCCTGATTGACTGCAATGACATCGCTGTTCAATAGAATTTCACGTGTAGCCTTGTTCATCTTTCGAACATCACATCCAATCATCAGTGGTGCCGCCAAAAGACACCATAGACTGAAATGGCAGCGATACTCCGCGTCGGTACATCCTCCACAGGCCACATTTCCCTCGTCATACATACCAACTACCAGCATATCCGGATCATTCCACTGACCGGAACCGGAATACGATTCCAATCCAGCCTGTTTCTCGAAACCGATCTTGAGAATTGACTCCCACGAGTCTGTGATATCTCCGGTAGTACGCCACATATGTCCACCTGTTCTTGCACCCCATTTCCAGGGATCGTTTACTCCCCACTCACATATGCTGAAAACGATAGGACGTCCGGTGACTCGCAAAGCCTGACCCATTCGCTGGTATAAACCGGGTCCATCAACACCTGGTGGGACATAGCAGAAGTCATACTTCAGGAAATCCACATCCCATTCAGCGAAAGTCAGGGCATCAAGTTCTTCATATCCGAAGCTGGCAGGCTTGCCGGCACATGTGTGGGTGCCTGCGCATGAATAGATACCAAACTTCAAACCTTTGCTATGCACGTAATCAGCTAAGGCCTTGATGCCTTCAGGGAACTTATTTTTATCCCAGGCCAGGCGTCCATCAACACGATGATCGGCTTCCCAGCAGTCGTCTATCACAATGTATTCATAACCCGCGTTTTTCAAGCCTTCATTAATGAAAGCATCAACGGTTCCTTTGACGACCTCGGCATTAACATCAGAACCGAATGTGTTCCAACTGTTCCAGCCCATTGGGGGTGTTCCTGCAATCATAATTCACCTTCTCATTCATTTGTACTGTTAGATGTTACTTAATAGATAACAGAATTCAAAGATCCTGTCGTCCAATATGCGTCATGCTATTTTTCATGTATTTTCTTGATTTCTTCTTTGAAAGTAGCCCTGACTTCATCTTCACCAGGTGGGCGACCCCAGAAGGATAGTTTACCATTCAAATAAATCCCATTTGCAATACCGAACTTCTCCATTTCTTCTCTGGTATTCGTGTCATAATCCTTCAAAATCACTCTATTGCGAAACTCTCGCGCGATGGCTCTCACTGTCTCAGCTCTTCCATATTCGGCTGGACACAAATCATTATGGAAGATATCTACCATTAATTTGCCACTGATCAATAATGGTTTGTAGCTCATCTTTAACCAACGAGGTTCTTCTGACTTAACAAACCTTTTGAAATAGATATTGATAGAGCCGCGTTCGGTCACATTTATGAAGCCGTATCTTTCAAAGAAACTTCCCGGCATATGCTCCCATATAGTAGCAATCACAGCTATGCCTTTCTTGCCTTTTGCTCTGCTATCTTCCAAACAAGCTTTAAGCAAGGTACTACCTATTCTTTGTTTTTCCTCTTGTACATCAATGCAGTGGATTACCATTAAATCTTTTCCTTCAATTTCTAATGGTGCTACTTCTACTGGTGAATATTCGATAAATCCCTTGGGTTCATCATTCCTAAATGCGATTTTCACTAAAATTCCTTTATCAAGCCACTTTTCAAGGAATTCTCTTCTCTTCTTTGTTCCAAAATTGAAATATCCCTCAGGTTCACCACATCTAGCTACAAAAGGAAGGTTTTCCTTGTTTAAGTCTTTAATTTGGATCATTTATCCTCATTTTGCGAGCATTTCGTCTAACGTCCTCAGGCTTTACGATATGCAAAGCATTTGAGTAAAGTATCCACAAAAACGCGGTTAGGCGACGTTGCATCTCTACTTTACCTATAATATCTTTTTTAATGTCTCGCGAATTTCTTCTTTTTCTGCAGGGCCAGGATGACTGAACATAGGTTTACCATTAAAAAATATAGTAGACCAAGATGTAAAGGGATCGATTCCGTATTTCATCAATATCTCTCGATCATCGGTGCAGATATCATTTACAACCACCATATCACCAAATTCCTCAGCCACATCTTTCACATTGAGAAGCTGACGTGGCCCCAAATCCGGACAGATTGAAGACCAGAAAACATCTATCACAAATTTATCAGGTACCGGTTGATACTGATACCTTTTCTCATAATGTACTGGAGATGGAAACTCTACAGGTCCAAACCTTTTTATAAGCATTCTCAGTCCTTCGTTCTCGAACTCCTCAAAACCGAATTTTGCAAAGAAACCTCTCATATCCTCCGTATAGGCAAAACCAAAAGGGGTTATAATTCCCTTGCATTTGCCTTTTACGTCTTCTATCATCGCTTGAACAAGAGCACTGCCACATCTGGGAATTCGTTCTTTATAAGGTTCTCCCCACGGTGGAGTATGTGGGGCAACCATACAATTGATAATGAAAAGAGATCTTCCTTTAAAGAGATTGGCAAGTTCAATTGGCATATACTCAATAAAACCAACGGCCTCTTCTCCTTCATAAGCTATTTTAGCAGAAAGTCCTTGGGGTATCATCTTCCTGAGCCATTCTACTTTTATTTCTGCTGCACGGAGTCTATTATGTTCTTGTTCCGTGAGTTCTGACTTCTTCGACAAATCCCCTTCCCCACAACAAGCCTCTGCTATCATGGTATCTTCACTGAGATTTTTTATCTCCATCATATCCTCCTTTCAATTTGTACCAATAATAATGTATGGTAATTCCGCCTAACGTTTCGAGTGCATCTGAAGTTGCGAATGAAGTGAAAGGTTCTATTCTACATATGACTTGGTATAGTACTTTCCGGTGGCTAAGCAATATCCTTTCTCTGCCTTCTGTGCTTGTATTTCTATCCATTCTTCTGAACCAAGTTTATTGAATTTCTCATACTCTTTAGCAATTTCAGGATGCCTCTTCAAAAACTGAGAGAAATGCTTGCAAGGATAATCGCTGCATTGAAAGCAAATTTGAACCCCTTGTTCTTCAGCACATTTTTTAATTTCGCAATCTGGTATTCCACCTCCATCCTTACAAGGTTCCTGACAATAGCATCCGCTATTTCCCTTTGTAAAATATGCTAAACCTCTCTGAAATTCTGCGAATTTAAAGTCTATACCGCCGAATTCCGGAACCCATTCAGGATATCCGTGAGTTTCTATAAGCTC
This sequence comes from Candidatus Aegiribacteria sp., assembly GCA_030638185.1. Taxonomy (GTDB): domain Bacteria; phylum Fermentibacterota; class Fermentibacteria; order Fermentibacterales; family JCC-6; genus Aegiribacteria. Next base: position 4,820 of record DAOWFD010000344.1, on the reverse strand, counting down.
TCTAAGATCATCCGCAACCTCTGCTATTATCCTTCCTCTGTACATACCACACCCACCGCAATTTATACCACAATAACCAATCAACTTCTTCGCTTCGTGTATGTCCATCATTTTTTACCTCCTTTATTATGAGTATTTCATATAGCTTCAGAGTATGTGAAGTGCCCAAAGGGCATTTGGGCGAAAACATATAAGCACTTAAAACACAAACTCCGTATTATCTGCAGTATCTCTTTCATTATGGCCAATTGACAGGTCCAACCATTATGTCTAATACTTCTGAAAGAAAAGCAAGCTTATCTGCCAGTTTCTGGATAGTCTCCGATAGTCCTACCGAACCCCCGTGCCCTGCACTTGTCTGAATCCTTATTAACACGGGAGCATCGCCAGCCTGTACCGACTGCAGTCTCGCGGCATATTTGAAGCTGTGTCCCGGCACTACCCTGTCATCATGATCCGCGGTTGTCACAAGTACTGCAGGATATTCGATACCCTCTTCTATATTGTGGTATGGTGAAAGTTCATACAGGAATTCAAACTCATCCGGGTCGTCCGGATCGCCATACTCCGAAGTCCATGCCCAAGCTATAGTAAAAAGGTGAAATCGTAAAAGATCCATAACCCCCATCGACGGCAGAACTGCGCCAAACAGGTCGGGTCTTTGATTCAGGCATGCAGCGACAAGTGTACCTCCATTGGAACCTCCGGTAATGGCCAGCTTTGGTGTCGAGGTATATCCATTTGTAATGAGATACTCCGCAGCACAGATGAAATCATCATAAACATCCTGCCTGTTTTCTTTTATACCCGCAAGGTGCCATTCCTCTCCGTATTCCCCGCCACCTCGGATACAGGGCAATGCGAAAATTCCACCCATTTCAAGCCATACCACTGTTTCAATTCTGAACCGGGGAGTTATCATAACGCTGAATCCCCCGTAACCCTCAAGCAGGGTCGGATGTGATCCATCCAGCTCGATATCCTCAGGATACACCAGAAACATCGGTATTAATATTCCGTCATAACTTTCATAGAAAACCTGTTCTGTAACATAACCGGCAAGGTCGGCATCGATCTCAGGTTCCCAGAAAAGTGTACTTTCACAGGTTTCAAAATCGTATCTGTATATCTTTCCGGGGTAGAGAAAAGACGAAAATATGTAAAAGGTTTCAGTGTCCGACTGCAATCCGCCAAATCCCCAGACTGTTCCGGGACATGGTAATTCTATTTCGCTTTCAAAAACACCATCGGAACTGTAGATTTTTACCAGGCTGTACGCATCCCGTGTATATGTCAGAACAAGAGAACTGTCGTTCAGTATGGTTGCTTCTTTAAGGATATCTTCAACTTCAGGAACCAGGGTTCTCCAGTTTTCTCTTGAAGGTTCTGAAATATCTATGGAAATTATTCTTCCTCTTGGTGCATCAAGGTTTGTAAAGAAGTAGAAATCTTCCCCTATGTTTCCAATAGGGTAGTACGAGGCATCAAAATCATTGAGCAGTTCGATTATCTGTCTATCATCACTGTTCAGATCGATATAGAAAAATCCGTTTTTCTCTACACTGTTCGCATCGTAAACATAGATAATAAGATAGTGTTCATCTTCTGTGACCCCTGCAAATATCATCCATTCGGGTTTATCAGGGCGTTCATATATCAGAACATCCTGGTCCTGAGTTGTTCCCAACTCATGAAAATACAGCTTGTGATAATGATTAATCGCTTCGTACTCTTCACACTCAACCGGTTCGTCATACCTGCTGTAGTAGAATCCGGTATTTTCACTATTCCAGCTCGCTCCGGACATCTTGCTCCACATTACCGTGTCATCAAGGTCTATACCCGTATCCACTTCTCTTACATGCCATGTTCTCCAATCTGAACCACTCTCACTTGTGGCCCATGCAATAAGTTTGCCATCTTTGCTTATACTTGTTCCTGCCAGAGAAAGATTTTCCTCCTCCGGAAACATGTTCGGATCAATCAGCACAACAGGTTCTCCCCCAAGAGTATCCTGGCAGTAGTACACTGAGTGTTCCTGTAATCCATCGTTCAGGTAGAAAAAGTTATAAGGTCCTCTGTGTAACAGCATCGAATAACGTTGATAGTTCATGAGTTCAGTGTACCTGATTCCTATTGCTTCTCTGATCGGGATGGTTTCCAGATAACCAAAGGTCAGATCATTCTGGGCGTTTATCCATGTAAGAGTTTCTTCGGAGTCTACAACTTCCAGCCAGCGGTAGGGGTCTGCAACAGGTGTTCCGAAAAAATCATCCACCTGGTCATCGATCCTGGTATAAGGATACTGAAAACTTTCCGCGATCGAAACAGAAACTCCAATCAGTAAAGATACAAGAATGACTTCAATCAATCGGTATCCTGATCCGGCAGTTTTATAAAAGTTCATTTTCTCTCACTTTCTTCCCGAAATCCAGATACACCGGATCAAGATTTACTGAAGTATTCCATCCACAAGAAATTTTATTCTGATTTCGTCGACAAGTGACTGCCAGTAGCCGTAACGTTTGGAGAAAAATTCGTCACAGGTCAGTTCTTGACCTCGATACCTCCCATTATAGCCATTCCTCTTATAGTAAGGTCTTTAATCGTTTTATCCGGATGTGCTGCCATTTCTTCCTTTGACATAACAACTGTCTTATTGTCTATCCCGCCAAGAATGGGTGTTCCCTGGATATTAATATGCCAGTGCCGGGGTATTCTTATGTCAATTCCGCCCATAAAAACAAATACATCGATCACTGCATGATCGATCTGGATATCAGAATCTCGAAGATCAATTGTTCCACCCCCCATGAATGCAGCCAGTTTCCCGCCTTTAAATTGTTTTGAAGTAAATATGTGATCTCCTCCTCCCAGGATGAATGAAAGATCACAGTTATCACTGGAGGATGGAACTCCATGACTTCCCCATGCTGTATTTTTAATGATCATTATCCCGAATATAATAATCATGATAGGCCATAATGTTCCCATATTAAATACTATAATATCCAAATTATTCAAAAGAAACAGTACTCCGACAATAATAAAGATCGCTCCGCTTAAACCATACCGTGTTTCACCGGGCCTGAAGATATGGCTCAAGCCGATGAAAACGAGCGCGACAGGCCAGAAATCCCACAAGTTTATCCTGATAGCAAAGCCCAAATTTTCAAGCAGAAGAAGAATGCCTGCACAAATGACAACCAGCCCTACGATCATTTTTAAGTCAAGATTAATTCTTGCTTTTTTCCCCATTTTTCCCTCCATAGGTTAATTTCTACCTCAAGTTACCAGGAAACTTGTTTTTCAACCACCTACAATACTGCTCGGGAGAACGCTACCCCGCCACCTATCGAGTGGTAATCCTCTTACTACAATAACAATACCGAAGACAGTCCCAACCTGTCAAAGCCCTGAGTGAATACTGCATGCTCTTTTCATACATCGAAACGTACACCTTTCCCCCGAGCCAGGACAACCAATCACCAATCCGGCCATAAACGGGCATCATCGCCCAGGGAACGTAATCCGAGTCGGACTCGCAGGCTAACTCCAGATGCTTAAGGATTCGCCAGGCATGGTTGTAAGCCCCGTAGTAGATGGCCTGTTTCGCTCCCTTGCAGGGAATTCGGGATGTGATGCGTTCTATTCACTCCAGGATATTATCGGTACAGTCGCCTACATTGACTATATACTCATAAGGTTGCAGGTAATGCATCATATGCTTATTCTCCATTTTGGATATTTTCCCGGGAAGGCAATATGAACCTGTCTCTTGTAGTCATCACGTTGAACGAAGAGGACAGCATAGGGCGCTGTATCGAAAGTGTCCCCTTTGCTGACGAGATAATAGTGGTGGATTCCGGAAGCACTGACTCAACTGCTTCGGTGGCGGAGAACAGCGGCGCGAAGGTTCTGTTCCATGAATTCCAGAACTTTTCTACTCAGAAACAGTGGGCGATCGATCAGGCTTCAGGCCGGTGGGTACTTTCACTGGACGCCGATGAATCCCTGAACGAAGAACTGGCCGATGAGATATCATCGATAGTGAATGATGAAACCGTTCATTCAGGATTCAGCCTGCCATTCAGAATTCAGTACATGGGCAGACTGATGCGCTTTGGTCCCTGGTCCGGAGAGCGTCATGTAAGACTTTTCAGGAATGGACAGGCCGTATTTCCCCATTCAGGTGTTCATGAAGGCCTGAAAATATCAGGAGGGAGCATAGGAGATCTCAGAAAGGGCTTTGTAATACACAGATCATATTCGTCGCTGAATGATCAGATGGATAAAATGCTGCAGTACAGCAGTCTCTGGGCGAAGGCGGAGTTCGGGAAGGGCAGAAGGTCAGGTCCATTCCAGATAGCCTTCAGACCTGCATGGAGGTTTCTTTCGGCATATCTGCTCAGGAGAGGGTTCCTGGAGGAAATCCCCGGACTAGTGTCATCGATTGTCTCGGCATATTACGTATTTCTTAAATGGACGATGCTGTATGAAATGAGGCGTGATCAATGAAGAAACTCGGAATCATAATCTGTGACCGGTATCGCTCATGCGCTGGGGGAAAGTGCCTAAGGGCTCTTAAAAACCGCGAAGGGGCCTTTGAACTGTACAGGGGGGAAGAGGTTGAAATAGTGGGCTATACAAGTTGTGGAGGATGCCCCGGAGGCAACGTGGAATACTCTCCCGGTGAGATGAAGAAAAACGGAGCTGATGTGATTCATCTTGCCACGGGGCTTCTGGTCGGATATCCGCCATGCCCGCGGATCAGGCAGTTTTCTGAGTTCATAAAAGCGGCTTACGGGCTGGATGTTATC
>DAOWFD010000391.1 GCA_030638185.1 Candidatus Aegiribacteria sp. | reverse complement strand
GAGTAGGGTATTTCGATGCTGTCAGTGCCGGTATCGAAAACCCGAAATACTGTGAACGCTATCAATGCCATCAGCAGCCACATAGTAAGTGTTCTAACAGAACAGCCTGAAGTTAGTGGTTGCAGCGGTATTTTGCCTGGTTTTCGTTTATCATCCTTGTTCATGAAACTCCTGGTTTTTCAATCCTTAAGTGCTACTATATCAGGAAGATTGCGACCAAATCCCCCGTGACTGTCCAGTCCGTACCCGAATACGAACCTGTCAGGAATGCTGAATACGCATCCGTATATATCTACATCAACCTGCCGTCTGGCTTTTTTATCAAGCAGTACAACCGTACGAAGAGAGGCCGGATTTCTTGATTTTATCAGCTGCTGAATATACGCCAGTGTAAGTCCTGTGTCTACAATATCCTCCACCAGCAGGACATCCCGGCCTGACAGGGGAAGGGTCGTATCAAGAGTAAGACGGACCTCTCCCGATGACCTGGTCTGCTCCCCGTAGCTTGCCGCTCCAAGGAACTCGATCTGCAGATCAACATCCATGTTCCTGACAAGGTCGGCTGCGAACATGAAACCACCCCTGAGAAGCGGTATGACAACGATCCTTCTGCCGGTGTAAATTTGCGTAAGCTCCGCTCCGAGCTTTCTGATACCTTCCTGAATATGAGCCGAAGAGATCAGTACATCCCAGTTATTACTCTTCAATTCTTTTCCTTTCCCGCTCTTTTCATAGATTTAATAATATGGATATTGTCCCCTTCAGCAGTGATCCTCGTACCTCCGGGGAGAATATGATATCCGTCTTTTTTCCCTAGAATCCACCTGTCGGTTTTTTCTATTTCCCGTTTTCCACCCCTGGGTCGACCGCTCACAGCCCAGAGAATTCCCAGCCTTACTGCTCTCGGTAAAATCAAATACTTCTCTCTCCGGAATGTATCTTCATCAAGAAGCTCGTCAAGAGAATCATCGATTATACTATCCGCAATATCCCTCCATTGGGATAGATTCGCTGAAGATCTGGCTATAGCGCACGTGCTTCCCGGCGATATGGATTCAAGAAGAGGAATAACCCTGTGGCGGATTCTGTTCCTCAGAAACGAATTCTCCTTGTTCGTCGGGTCTTCAATCCAGTTCTGTCCGAGTGCTTCAAGGTATTCGCGAAGTTCTCTCCGTGTGAAATCCAACAATGGTCTGCGAACGGACCCCCGTCCAAAGTAGTCCATTCCCCCCAGCCCCCTGAGTCCGGATCCTTCAAGCAGTCTCATTATAAGTGTTTCCGCTCTGTCCGATGCCGTATGTCCCGTGGTAACAATAATTCTCTCAGAGGCGTATTCCCTGTAGATCCTGTTCCTTTCGGCACTGAAGTACCCTTCGGCAGATCCTGATCCAGGCGGTGAGATTCCTTCAATGTTGCAGTGCAGACCAATTCCTACCGCAAGATCCCTTACGAAAATGGCATCTTCACCACTCTCGGGTCTGGCACGATGATTAATATGGAGGACAGCCAGTTTCCAATCCATATAATCGGCAAACCGGTGGAGAAGCTGCAACAGTGCAACAGAATCACTCCCGCCTGAAACAGCTGCAAGTATATCTGAACCTTCAGGGAGCAGGCTCCTGAGTTTGACCGTTTCAATGAAATTGCTCTCTAAAGACCGTTGTAAACTCACGTATCCCCCTTTGCAGTAATATACATGAACCACTAGGAGCGCGTCCGACAATAAGACATCGGCATAAAACCCACACAGCTTGCTATAATACTCGCATATTATCGTCAAATACACCCAGTATTCTCCTCAAATCTCCGAGCATTCTATCTCAGCTGTGAGAATCTTCTGCTCAATGCCTATTATCGGACGTGCTCCCGAACGAGGTGGACTTGAGTACCAAATGAGATAATAATGCCTTCAGGGGGTAAGTAATGCATAAACATAGAGAGAGGAACGGCAGCCTTTCCCGGGATCTCGGTATTCCCTCTCTGTTCTCGATTGCGACTGGAGCCATGATAAGCTCCGGGCTTTTTGTTCTGCCTGCACTGGCTTTTAGTGTGGCAGGGCCAGGTGTGATATTCTCCTATCTGATAGCGGGAGTACTCGTTATTCCAACCATGCTGAGCAAATCTGAGCTTGCAACCGCGATGCCAAGGTCGGGAGGAATCTACTATTTCGTTGACAGGTCTCTAGGTCCTCTGGCAGGGACTTTATCAGGCTTTGCTGCCTGGTTTTCGCTATCTGTCAAAACCGCTTTCGCATTTGTTGGACTGGGCATATTCATGGAATTCCTATCTCCTGATATTAACGGAAGACTCTTTGCCATGATATCATGCGTTCTCTTCACCTGTGTAAATCTCAGGGGAGCAGGACATGCCGGAAAAGCTCAGATAGTACTGGTTGCAGGTCTTCTTATATCCCTGACCCTGTTCGCCGGATTTGGTTTAACTAATATCTCACCCATTCGCTTCAGACCAATTGCGCCAAATGGCTTCAGCGGAATTCTGGAAGGGGCGGCCCTGGTGTTTGTTGCCTTCGGGGGTCTAACCAAGGTAACAAGTGTATCAGAGGAAGTGAGACGACCTGGACGTGACATTCCTGTCAGTATGTCTCTTGCTCTCTTTATAGTTACTCTATTCTATTTTGTTTCCAGTCTCATCTGTGTGGGGGTTCTTGACCCTTCCGTTCTCTCTTCTACCGGTATGCCCCTCTCCGAAGCTGCAAAGGTCATCGCCGGCAGTACCGGTTTGACGGTAATGAGCATTGCAGCCGTGCTTGCATTTCTTTCGACAGGCAATGCGGGAATTCTGGCTTCATCCAGATTCCCATTCGCAATGAGCAGGGATGATCTGCTTCCCGCAGGCCTATCCAGAATTTCAAGGAAGAAAGGTGTTCCATGGGTCTCAGTGGTTCTGACTGGAGTAATAATAATTCTTTTTCTCCTGCTTGATTTCATCCACCTGGTGAAACTTGCATCAACTATGAAGATCATTCTGTTCCTGTTTGTTAATGCCTCTGTGATTGTAATGCGGGAGAGCCGTATACATACATACAAACCCGTATTCAGGAGCCCCGGATATCCCTGGATTCAGATTCTGGGAATTGCAGGCATGCTTGTTCTTCTGACAAAACTCGGCCAATCTGCACTTACTGCCAGCCTTCTGGTCATTGTCGGAGGAACCATCTGGTATTTCATCTACTCCAGGAAGAGGGCTCAGAGGGAATATGCACTGCTGCATCTTACGGCGAGAATATTTCCAAGGGAACTGGTAAAAAACGGCCTGGTAAGGGAGTTGGCACAGGTTCTCAGAGATCGGGACAACATAACCGAAGACAGGTTCGATGACCTGGTTTCAGAAGCTACAATATTGGACATCGATAAATCAATTGATATGAAAAAATTCTTCAGGATTGCCTCTGAAAATCTGGAGGATTCCCTCTGTCTTAAAAAAAATGAAATAGATAGACTTCTGATTGAAAGGGAAAGTGATTCTTCAACCGCTCTGCGGAAAGGCCTTGCCATACCCCATATCATCGTTCCCGGGTCAGGCAGGTTCTCAGTTCTTCTCGCAAGATGCAGGGAAGGGGTTGATTTCGGAGGTGAGAACTCACCGGTAAGGATGATCTTTGTCCTTGCGGGCTCAAGAGAAGAAAGAACATTCCATCTTCGCGCGTTGATGGCAATTGCGGAGATTACCAGTTCCCCTGATTTCGACTCGAAATGGATGAAATGCCGCAACATCGATGAACTGAGAGATCTTGTACTCCTGACTCAAAGAAGAAGAGTGGAATAACAGGTTGGCAGCATGTAGCTTATGTATCAAGCTCGGCACCTCCGAATAAGCAGGAATGCTTTTTGGTTGAAAAGGACGTATGCAACTCTGTAATTAAATTCACGGTATTCCGAACGATCAGGATATCGGGATGAAAAAGACCGTAGAATTGATATCCAAGGCTATTCCGGTAAATCACCTATGAATATCTGGGAATAGTATTCAGGATTAGCATCAAATGCTACGAATTTATCATCTTCAATGGAAACTATCCATCCCAAGTCAGCTTCTTCATAATCCAGCACCGCGGTAAGAAGATGATTCCCGTCGAGATCGTAGACATCGAAGAAAGGTGATTGAATTGTCCCCCTTCTGACCCAGAGTCTATCCTGTCCATCGACTGCGAAACTCCCTACTGCCGTACGGTACGGATCCGGTTCCCAGTTTGCCATCTCGGGTGGCATTCCCTGTTGAATCATCGCTCTGTTAGACAATTCCGTTTCAATATCGATTTCCTCCTGTGTTTTCAGAACCCGCTCGTAATTCTCATCAATTATTGTGTACAGTTCATCACCCTCAGAATTCCACATGACGAATTCGTAAACCTCACTGGACAGCAGGGATGTAATAACCGTTCCATCGGGGGCTGTTCCGAAGATAATGTAATCCTCCTGCATAGAGGTCAGATCATCAGGGGTGAAAGGAGAGGAGTTCGATAAATAGACCACTGAGGGTTCTGCCTGCTCTGGTTCCCATCTTGCAACGACGAATCCCATGAACATGCCTTCTTCATTCTGCTGAAACTCGGGTTTCACCCCGACGATGGCTCCCCCATCAAGCCCGGAAATCACACTTGGTGGCGACGGGTAGAAACCACTGATATCTGATTCGTATTCCAGATCGGAGTTGAAATAGATAAG
>DAOWFD010000158.1 GCA_030638185.1 Candidatus Aegiribacteria sp. | reverse complement strand
ATCATTCATCCCAACCCGACAAATTCCAAATCCCCGGTCTGCTCGATAATCCCCAGGAATTCCTGTGGAAAGATTACTCCTTCAGATATTGGAAGTATCTTCAAGAATCCTTCATGAACAATAAGGTCAGAACTGTATAGCATTTTCTAATCTCTCCCTATTGACAGGGCAAGATAATGTTATATCTATCCCTATAAGGAAGGATAGATATGACAGCAGCGGTTGTAGAACAGATTGTAACCGAAGGGCTGAATCTTCATCCTCCGTCGATGATACGCCGGGAGCTGAAACTCCCCGCCACACCGGATCTTGCGACCGTAATACTGGGTATGAGACGATCGGGAAAGACCTGGTTCATGTATCAGACAATAGGAGATCTCCTTGAAGAAGGAATCCCCCGAGAGAGAATCCTCTATATCAATTTCGAGGATGACCGGCTCGGTGAGTTAGATCATAGACAGATGAGGTTAATAGAAGAGGAATACTTCAGAAGGTTCCCTGATCTCAGGAAAGAATTGGTATGGTTCTTCCTTGATGAGGTTCAGGAGGTAGAAGGGTGGGAGAGTTATACAAGAACGCTCCTCGACAGGAGAGGACCAAGGCCGATATTAAGCGGATCCTCTTCAAGGCTTCTAAGTGGTGAAGTTTCGACACAGATGCGCGGTCGATCACTGACTCTCGAAGTAAAACCATTCAGCTTCAGAGAATACCTCAAATGGAAGAGATTGTCCCCGGAAAGGTATCCCGAAGACTCTACGCGCCCAATAATGGAGAAATCCTTCCTGCATGGAAATGGTTCGGAAGCATCTGAAGTGATACCAGTTCAGAAAGTTCCTGTATTCAGAAATACCCGCTTCTCTGGAAATCATTATCATGGTTTCTGCGTTAATAGTAATTTCACCAATCGTCCAGCTGCATAAAGCGGTATACGTAACCGAGAGCCGCATATCTTCACATTTTTTGCGCTCAGCATGATACTCTGTTGTGGTCTATAGCGTTCCACAAATACATTCAAACTTTTAGATTGGGTTACCCATCCTGATTTGACTTCCAAAGGAATAATGCCCGATGGAGTTTCCAGTAGAAATTCCACCTCAGATGTTCGTCCTTCCCAACAAAACAACTCTCTTACTCCCGCTGCGCTTAGCTCCTGAGCAACAAAATTCTCTGCGATATAGCCCTTGTAACGTCCATAATCGTACTTCAGAATATGAGCTGGATCAATATTGGTGATAACAGTCAGGAGAACCACATCAAAAAAGTATTGTTTGAACCGGTTGTCTCTTGCGAATCCGGCTAATGGGATTTCAGCCCGATTCACAATAGAAGTCCGCAGGATAAGCCGTGCACTCTCCAACCAGCCCAATGGAGAAGACAGACGCTCATAACCATGAAAACCCGGCACGGCATCTTTAAAACGAAACTTCGATGCACTCCCATCTAGAGCACGCGCAAGCTGAACAGGTACATTGCGCCAGAGACGTTCGATATGCAGGGCATTTGTTTTGCCGGAGTGTTTAGCAATATCCGCCATATACGTATCGATAAGATCCCTTTGGACGCGTCGCCCAGCCTGAACAGCTTCATACGGGTTTTCAAGGCGTTCGCGGTAGATATCGACCGCTTCAGGCAAACCTCCGATAATGAGGTAATATTTCCATAAATCCCATAGTTGGTCATGTGCTATTTGCGGCAGTGGCTCTTGAAGAAGATGTGTCCGCAACAATTCCGCTAAATGTGATTTTCCGATTCCCGTAAGAAATTCATCGAAACTCATAGGATACAAATCCAAAAAAGTAACTTTTCCAACGGGATAAGTGTCTCCGGCAAGACTGACTCTGTTGCCGTTTTCCTGTTCTGAGATACCCACAGAATCATATGCCAGGTTTGAAACATTGCTTTTCAAAGGTTTCTACCCGCGTATGTATGATTATGACATACCTCCCGGAGACTTTTATGAAAGCTATGTCCAAACCTACATAGAGCGGGATGTACGAATGATCAGGAATATTGGTGACCTGTCCAGATTTCATCTGTGGCTTCCGAATGCGGTATTTCACACACTACCGCGGCGCAGTGGATGTCTGTGCTTGAGGCAAGCTATATAGTGTTTCTTCTTCGTACTCACCATAAGAATTCCAAAAAGCGATTAGTTAAGATGCCCAAACTGTATTTCTATGATACAGGTCTTGCATGTTACCTTCTGGGTATACAGATATCTTCACAGCTTGAAACCCATTACAGCAGGGGAGCGCTATTCGAGTCATTTGTTATTTCAGAATTTCATAAAGAACAATACAACCGGGGACAGGCTCCAAACTGCTATTTCTGGCGGGATAAGCACGGCCATGAAGTAGATTGTCTGATTGACAGAGGAGGATCAATTCAGCCTATAGAGATTAAGTCAGGCAGAACTGTGAACAGTAAGTTCTTCATACGTCTTGGATACTGGCAAAAGCTCTCAGGCTCAAAAGTGACACCTATTGTAATTTATGGCGGAGATACCTATCAATCACGAAGTGGAGTAGAGCTTTTACCATGGAAAGATATAAACACAGCTTTAGATCGAAGTAAGGATCGGTAAGCTGCTCCTTGGAATATTGACAGCGCAGAGTTTCAAAGAGTATCATCTACCCATGAAACAGACACTCCGGGAAAGGATCAGGCTTTTGTATCATCTCGGGATGCTGTGATGTAAAGTGATGATATACCGGTGAGTGTATGTCTGATTCTACGCATGAAATGGTGGATAGATCATGATCTTTTATGAAGAAGTACTGAGAGAATTTCAGTCGCATAATATCAAGTACGTTCTTGTTGGTGGTCTTGCAGTCAATCTTCTTGGTTCATTGCGCAGTACGGCTGACATGGACATTCTTGTGGAGATGAGCAGCGATAACCTCAGAAGAATAGTAGATATTCTGTTAAAACTCGGTTATGAGGTTAAGCAACCAGTTGATCCCATGAAACTTGCAGACGCGAAAACACGAAAAGAATGGATCACAAACAAACACATGAAAGCTTTCAATTTCCATAAGGTTAACGAATTAAAAGAAGTGGACATAATTATTGAATCTCCAGTGAGTTTTGAAAAAGCTCAAGTAAACGCTATATACTTCAGCATTGATGATTTATCATTGCCTGTTATCTCATTGGATGATTTGATAGAAATGAAGACGAAAACAGGCAGAACAATTGATAAGCAGGACATCGAAGAGTTGAAAAAGATACGCGAATTAAGGAAAAATTCATGACCGAAGAATGGGAAACAGAAGAAGAACGCCTCAGGCGATTAATGAAATACTCTCCAAAGAAGAAGTTGGAGTGGCTTCGGGAGATGCATGAATTCATTCTCAAAGCATCTTCTGAAGAAGACAGAAAAATCCGAATAAAACTCAGAGAAATGCGCTAAAATTCTGTTCGTTGAACTCTCACTCACAAACTGTCATAAGCCTCGTCACGGTTTTCGAACCGGCATCAAGACGAACAGCGTAAACACCCGCAGGCACAGAAGCATCCCATGCAAAGGCATAGTTTCCACTAACAAAAGCTGCCTCCGATACAATCGATACAAGTCTTCCGCAAAGATCGTACACGCCTAAACGAAAATCACAGGCAATCGGTAAATAGACAGAAAAAGAGAAATTACCAGTGCCAGGGTTGGGAGAGACAGCAAGGCCGGGCATTCCAGCCGTTCCGACAGCACCTTCCGTGATTCCTTCGGGGGTAAAGCTTACATAGATTGCGTAGTCAGGGCCGGGAACCGCAGCTACAGCAACATCAACCGCATCACAGTAATCAAAGAACACAGCGCTTGCAGATAGATCATCGTATTCCGAATCCCGATGAAGTCTGCATGGAGTAGAACTTCCGGCAGCGGTAAGAACCAGCCTGGAGCCGTCATCTGTGTAATCAAGATCAAGAACGCTTCCCGAACTGGCGTAGCTGTAAGTACCGGTGATCTGACCTGTTTCCGGATCAAAGGTCTGTACCGCCTTGTCTGTATACAGTCCTACGGCGAACTGATCAGCAACACTGTCATAAGCAACGCGCAGGGGCCCGTCCCCTGTATTCCAGGTGCCCACTACGTATGAAGAAGCGCCGTCAACATTCATAATTGAAATGGTATCATGAAAATAATTTGATACAACAGCTCGGGATCCATCTGCATTAAAGGCTATCTGAATTGGAAAATCCCCGACGGTAAGATCGGCGACAATGGTATTAGTAGCCGTATCAATAACCTTCACTTTATCGTCAAAGGATGCAGCCACAAGGCAGTAGGCTCCGTCAGGGCTTACGCGGACATCGCTCGTAACTCCGCACGCGGCCCAGACAACACCGATGATACCACAGGGAATCTCAGCTACCTCAACGCTGGAAGCACCGTCCAGCTGCACTACTGAAACGGTATTCGAAGAAACATTGCCAATGTATGCATAAGCATCATCGGGAGTGATGGAAACAACCGATGACCTTGAACCGGTAGGAACGTCAGCAACTATAGTATTGTTATCAAGATCGATGATCTTAACGGAATTGGAATTGAAACCGCATACAACTGCCCACCTGGAATCGGAAGTTATCGCTACATCCTGAACCCTGTCGCCGATCTCAAGAACAGCGTCAACCTCAAGAGAAACAAGATCGATAATGCTCACATTGTCCGACATTGTATTAGATACAACAGCAACGGAGCCATCAGGCGCTATCTCAGCCCTTCTCGTTCCATCTCCCTCGATTTCAGAACCGCTGAGAACACCACCTCTGTACGTAATAGAAGAACCGTCGAAACTGTACAGATATGCTCCCTCATAACCGTAAGGGTTGTAACTGGCAGTTTCATTGGCTACCGGAGAAACACACCCGAAATACTGGCTGATGCCCTGGGATTGCGCTACCATTGTCTCCGTAGCAAAATCGATGATTGAATACCTGTACTGTCCGCTTACCGCGAGAGAATGATCGGTAGAAACACCAATCCAGAAAGCTGAGTAAGTACTCGAGAAGGTAGTAAACCCACCTGTCTGATAATTTATGAGTGTACTTGTATTGCCGCTGGTTGAAATGTAAGCCTTGTTACCATCCTGGCTAACAGCCATTTCTCTCGTCATACCTATGGTATGTCCGGTAACGGCAATTGAATTCTGAGGCATACCTGAAGGTAAGGCAATCTGATGCAATTCAACCGGATTGACAGTAGAAAGCGCGATAAGAATTTCCCCGTCTCCGGAAACGGCAAAATTATCAATTTCAGGAAGAGCAAAAATGTGATCTGCATTACCCGTTGAAGTATTGAAGAAGTAAAAAGTGTCGTCTCCGTCTCCGACAGCCAGCTGTGTACCGCCTAATATAGGTTCAAAACCAGAGAACTTAACGGAGAAACGATTGCTTTCACTCCCGAAGCCGTAACTGCAGAGCCATACTGGAAAATCACTTATTGTAAGTTCATGAGTCATTCCGGCCAGATCAATGACTTCGCAGACATTATCAACATCGCAGGCGATGAACGCATGGCTGCCATCTTCGCTGATACGGATAACCCAGGGCTGCTCCCCCACGGCGAACGATCCCGCAAGAGAATAATCAGAAAGGCTGAAAACATCGACCCTGTCCGAGAAGGGAAATGCCACAACAGCATAATCATCCGAACAAGCAATCCCACCGGGACGTCCGTCAACAGAAAACGTAGTATCAATGGACATACCGGCCCAGTCAAAAACGGTTACGTTCTCAGTCATGTAGTTACAGGCAAGAACCTTTGAACCATCACCAGTAAAAGCAATATCCATCAGGTAATCACCCTCGGGAACAACCCCCGGATTATTATCACAAACTGAATCAGCTCGAACAGAAGCACAGAAAGGAAGCAACTGATCAACGGTAACACCGCTGCCAACATCAAAACTCTCAAAACCATCAACCGGTATCCCGTCCTCGGATGTAACACCGGAAACAAGAACACACAATACGATATTCAGTAAACTCATCATGGTTACACTCCCTTTCAATTCAGCAGAATCACTCAGTCACTGGAAATACAGGATACTTCATTTTCAGCAACATATTTAAACAAACTTACATCTGAAAGCCTGCAGCAGTCGTTTGCTCAAAAGAGCATTCCAGCAGGTGTTCCTTAATGTCGAATGAAAACATTCAGCACATGCTGTCAATGACGAACTTTGTACCTTGTCGGAGGATGTCCTTGTAATGGTATTCCGCTATTTCAGCTTTCAGTTAGTCTGTAATGAAATACTAAAAATATGTCTTCTACTTCTGATGGGTCGGTAACAAGTCCTGTGTAGTCAGGAGCTGTACTGTGCTTCACTTTCAGGCTCATTTCACCTGTAATATCCAGTTCTTCAAGGTTAAGTCCTGCATCGATCACATTTATTGTTGCCTTATTCAATCCGCCATAGCTTTCATTCTGAGGCATGGTGATCTGCGAAGATGTAACGAGATCCTCATCGAAGTTAATGTAAGATAAGACCATGTGATAATCATCAGCCTGAGTACATTTGGCAAACACTTCAATCTTCATCACAACAATATCCCTGTCTTGTGCGAAGAAGGGGATTCGCTTCTTACCAATAGTGAAATTCAAGACTTGTTCCGTACTTTCAATTGCAGGATAGAGGAACCTGTGCCACTCTGCCGGGAATTCATGCTTCACGTTGAACATGCTCATCAGGGGCTGGTCGCTTAGTTCTGCTACATTCATTAAGAAGTTTTTGATATACGATACCGACTTTTCCTTAAACAGGCCGCCATTCTCTCTGGCCGTGTATTTAAGATGAAGTAGCACATCAGAAATCGTTGAATAATCAAATTGCCTGAGTTCATTTTCCGCTGAAAGTTCTATCTGCCAATCGCTTATTGCCCCGGCTCCTTCAAAGGGCAGGTAGCGTTCATCCCTGAAGTTGAATTCGAACATACCCGCATCGTTTTGCCCCGTGCTGGTAGCGATGGAAGTCACCGGTACATTACTGGCGCGGAAGCGATCGTCATCAATCCACAGCCCTTCATCATTTTCGTGCTCATAATTGCCTTCACTGTTCATCGAGGTGTTGAAACGGGTGGTATTTTTCAAAAGCCGCAGCGAACAGTTAACATTGGTGTAGGGCCCCGCAATGCATGGAATAGACAGGCTCATCGCCTTTATTCTTCTGAAATAGTGGCCCTGGAAGTCGAGATCGAACAGTTCTTCAGGCAGCGACACGTAACATTTTCCGGTTTCCCTCAGTTCGATAAGCGCTAACGGATTCAGCAGGACAAGCGAAATGCTCTTTGTCAGTTCAAGTTCTCTTCTGTTCTGTTCAAGGTATGATTTTTCCAGTTGCCTCAGCGCCAATTGCAGTTTTTCGCCTGAAACTAAACCTTGTTTCGAATTGTCCCAGTAACCGTACTGGATGAAACTCGCTGTTTCGAATCCCATCTCGTATTTGTATGCTTTTTCGGCCTTCTTGGCCATGTCAAAGACCAGATTATAGCTCTGCTTATAGACGGTAAAAAGTTGTTCCTTCATCCACTGGTATAATTCCTGATTGGTGAACTTGTCCTTCAGGAAAAGTTCCACCTCTTTTGTGTTTTCAATCTGCTTTTTATGGTTTTCCAACTCTTTTTCAGCCACCTGTATGCGAATGTCTGCCGATGTTATCTGCTTATCCAATTGAATTATTTCTTTTGCAGCTAGGTTGGCTTGCAGGGTCCAGTCTTGTTCCCTGCGAATATATTCAGCCAGCTTTCCTGCCCGTGTAGCGTCATACTGATTCATCGCCGCAAGTGCACTCAAACCTCTAGCGACTGCAGATGCCGCCGCTCCAATGCTTTTACCTCCCATTATAACATTTGCCCCAATACCTAGGGGTTGAGATGCAACTGTAAAATCTGGTATAAAATATAGAGAACTGCCAATCGTTTCTGTCACATTAGCAGCATCTTGAAAATCACTGGCGATTTCAGATTGCTCTAATTCTTTCCTTTCTTGATAAATTAACTTCAATCCATAGTCGTCACTATCTTCTGGTAAACTTATGTCCGCATCAGTTTCGATCGTTGGGATGCTTGTATCAACCGGCAATTGGCTGTCTGCTGTCAATGTGGCATCAACGGTTGGTGCTGATGGAACGGTTACAGATTCATTTCCCAAAAGGTCAATGTAATGCTGCAAACGAAATTCAGCCGTTTCACGGGCCTTTAATGAATTTTCTTTATTAACTTTTGCGTCCAGTATCTGCCGCTCCCTGACGGCTGTTACCAGTTCCAGCATTTGAGTTTCATGGGATGCTCGCAGGCGGCTCAGCTCTTCCCCGTCCTTTTTCTCCAGGGCAGCAAGTAAAGCTGATCCGAGAGCTTTCACATCCGAGCAGAATTCATTGACCTTTTGAATGAGATACGTGAAACGGTAAATGGGCGGCGGACTGCTAAGATCGGCCAGGATACTGCCAAGACTCAAACCCTGCGATGCAGCCTGGATTAACGCATCAGGACTTATGGGCGGTGCAAACAAAGCCAGCTTGCGTTCAACTCCATCAATATCCTGACAGTGACGGATCTTAAACAGCCTGTCGGCCGCCGTATCCCAGGATTCCAGCAATTTGTCATTTGAGGGTATGCAGAAGTACAATGCTGACCCGATGCCTAGCAGGTTGGTGCCAGTGGAAGAGCTGCTGACACTGACTTCACTGCTGTATGGGAAAACGTTCTCCAGTTCAACAAGGGCGTTGGAGAAATCGTCCCATTTGTATTTGAGGCTTTCGTAGGATTCGGCTTTGGTTTCCCCTCTCCTTGGCACAAATTCAGGTCTGGGTCCTAAAATATGGTTGGCAATCACATAAATCTGAAGCGCCTCGTTCACACTCTCTCTGGTGAATTGCCTGAACAGAGAATCTCCCCAGGCAATAAGGTTTTCCACATACTTGATAACTACATGCTTCATGTAGGCCAATGGTCTGTTACTTGCCACAAGGTGTGGGTCGAAGGGATTGTCGCGCCATTCACCGATTATGGCATTCTCGGTAATAGGGTTTTTGTTTGGCGATAAACTCCTGAACCAGTCCTCCAGTCTTTTGACAGGTTCGGTTTTAAAGGGAAGCACCTTCCAATAGCGCGAAATTTCGCTCTCCCCGGTCCCGGGCATCTCATCTGTTGTGGGATCGAAGATGTAATGGAACCATTTCAAGGCTTCTTCGTACTTGCCGTTTTTACTAAGCCTGGTGGCGATGTACAGCGGGGCGTGGAAGAAGAGTTCCCAGTTATACAGGCTGTTGGCACCGTAAACATCAAAACACACATTCTCTTTGTAAGCCGTCCGGGGATCAGGTGGTGTATCGAAGGCTGAATGTCTTTTTACCAGTCCTTGAGTGAAACTTGGGAAGTAGATATCTTCAAAAGTATCACCGCCATCCGATTTAATGGCATCGTAATCCGAAGGATCTTCTGTATCACTTCCCATTAGAGCCGGCATACCGCCTTGATTGAGCCGTGTGACAAACTTGCTCGAAAAGGGATGATAGAAGGTGTGGAATTCCAAGCCCTTATCATATCTGAAAAGCATCTCCCAATCTGCGTGTATCATGTCTTTTACTGCGCCAAATGCCGCTTCAACATGCGACATTTCCATCACGCAATTTTTCGAAACGGATTTCCGGGCACCTGTTGCCGCTCTTGTTGTACTGCCTGATCGCATCATTGCACTGCTTGTCGACATCCCGCCCGGGGTAGAACCAGCAGCAGCTGGCAGTGGAGAATTCGCGAAACCGCTTGCCACGTAATAGAATGGAGTTCCACCACCAATTGACCTGTTGATCCCTTCGACAGGAATGAGATCATCTGGTACGACATAAGGAATATCAAATGGTATTCTGTATTCGATGTCATCAAATATTTTCAGGATGTGGGGCGAGTAAGAACCAGGGTATTTCAGTATTTGGAGTATTAAGACACTTGCTCGACGTACAAAGTAGGTGCGATAGGCATCGCTGAAGAAGAATGGATTTCTTAGTGATATCTGAGCACCCCATTTGTACGGATTTGTAAGCATAGACCAATGGGAAGAGTGGAGAAGCTTATGGTTTATTTTTTCACCGAGATAGACATTGTCGTCGAACTCAAGCTGCGATTCTTTAACATGTTTCATGAAATGATGCTCGTAGTTCACAACAGGATAATCACCAAATAGTGACATATTGTTGATAACAACAGGAGACTGAATATCCGAAAGGTCAAATGCGCGAAGCCATTCACCATATTCATTCATAAGCACGATCGCCAACTTACCGGAACTACCGATCCTTGTTTCGAAATAATGTTGTCTAACCTGCTCGAAACAATCGCATATAAATTCCTTGGTAACCTGCTTTGGGGTCCACTTCCTATCTACGTATTCGCTCCATGCCAGCCTTATTTCCCAATGCTTTTTTGGCTCCAATTCAGATATTTTACTATCTCCTGTGCCAACTTCCTCCACCGATTGGGTGCTGTGTGACAGTGCTTTCTGCTTCTCCATGAACTCGGGCCAGAAGAGGAATAATCTCTTCTTCCATACCACCGGAATCAGATGCACTCCGCTGTTATCACCGTCTTCCACGCTGCGTATATCGAGCTGCACCTTTTCCCAGGCACTCCATTTCATATACTCGTTCCATCTGCGATAGAAGAATTTGTAAGGCGCGTTATGTGTCCTAGCGAATACATGCAGATACTTTAGTTTGCCGTTCTCATAATCCTCCTGGTACATGCCGCATACTTCGAGGTTAGCCACCTCATTGAGGCTTGTGAGATAATTACGGAATCCCTGTTCCACACTGCGTTCTGTAATGTCGCTCTGCACCAGGTATGATTCCAGTTCTTTGAAGAACTCGCTGCGGTCGTTGCGCCATTCCGGTTCGAGCCAGTTTTCGGGATAGAGGAATACTTTTCTGTTCGCTTCCCACACCCGGTAGTTCTGTATCCACTCCCAGCGGTCCTTGTCTATAGTGCCGGGTGAGACGCCCTTTTCTGAACCGCTCGACATTTCGCTTTCCAGGTTGAGCAGACATCGATTGACGAACATCTGAATTGCTGCATTGGCCTGCACAATGCGCGAAGTGTCCATGCAGGCGCCCATCTGTACATCGATGAGGAAGTATTCAAACAGACTGTCCGCATCCACTGCCCCCCAGGCTTGAATGGCTGGCTGCATCAGCAAATGACTGACAACTGCCCGTTTTTGATTCTCCCTGATCTTGTCGCTCAAATTTCCAGCAAGGTCCAGCCAGTCTTCTTCTTCATATTTTGCTTTTACCGTATTCTTTATCAATTGAGCTGTACTATGGAGCGTGTCAAAGTCAGTTTCTGCAGCGCCCCATTCGGCTATGGTTTGAGCAGAGATACCGGTTTTTGAAACGATTTGTATTACTTCATGAAGCTGGTTAAGTGCTATTTCATTCTTGAAATCATCAACGCTGAGGATGAAATGCGTATTGACCAGAAACGCCAGGCTAACTCCATCCCAGGCAGTTGCCAGGTAGAGCAGCTGCCACAGATCATCAACCGTGGGCAAAGGATCCGGGGTGTTAGCCAGCGCAAAAACCTCCGTAAGCAGTGCTCGGGTCTGCGGTACAGAATTTCTCAGGGTCATATAGTCGCGGATGCGTTCCCAATGCTCCGCTTTGATCAATGCGAAATCGATGTTTCCGAAATCCGCACTGAATGTGATGAAATGGTTGAGTTCGGTTTCGCTGATCTTGAAGACCGAAATAAACTTTGAGGCCCGATGAAGCACAATAGCCTGCGCCACAAAATAACCGATGACAGCTGCGGGATAAGTGAAAGATGCCGGAATGATTTCGAGAGCCGTAGTAGCCGTTTTCCAGCGCAGCCTTATCCCCGCATTCTGCGAAGCTTCTGAATATTCCAGTGTCAGGAGGTGCATCTGTGCCGCGTTGAGGTCAGTTACTATCTCCAATGATGTGGCAGTATCCATAGTAGTTTTTTCAAGAATCAAAATATCATCGATATATAGCTTGAAGGCTTCGTCCGCCTCTTGCACCTCCACCACCAGCGTGTATTCACCGCTGGCAGGCGCTGCTATGTAGGATTTCCATCGTACACTGAAGTTATCGGCAGTCACCATGGGATCAGGTGCATCGTTCCCCCATGAAAAATTGATTGCGCCATCAACCGTTTCCAGAATAGGAGTATTCCAGTTGCTATCATTGAAATAAGTGGCGGAAAATCCTTTTGTAGAAAGATCGGTGATAAGCGCATCAATATCCTTACTGATCAACAGAGCGGTAGCTTCCTCGCTGAGGCCTATTAGCGCCGCAATGTGCTGGGTTATAGCGTCTTTCCGCAATTTGCTTTTCAGCACCGGGAGAAAGCACTCATAAACATAGGCGAGCCTCTCATCAAGGCTTGCAGCAGTGGTCTGTTTCGGGTGGTCAAGCAGCGTTTTCTCCGCCTCGACAAGGTCGCTGAAAACACCATTGAAGTTATCGCTGATGAAGGTTTCAGGCGCCGCGTACAATTCGTCAACAGCAACCTGGAAATCGGCGGTGGCGTTGTTCAGGTTCTTCAATACACTTTGTTCGGAAACAGACATAATGCCTGCACAGGTAAGTCTTCCGCTTCCTTTTATGTAGGTGTATTTATCGGCAAGGTCATCGGGTACGGTTACATCCAGGTTGGTATCGGTGATAGTTTCGAAGGATGCCGTGCCTTCTACTATTCCCATGAAACGACTGACTGTTTCAGGTTGAAATGTGAGCGACAGTTTCGCAGTCAGGATTTCAGTGGTCAACGGCGATTCGGACATTTCCGGATGGTCCTGTCCAATTGCTGCAAAGGCATTACGGATGGCTTTGACCGTTTGAAGGGTCTTATCGCTATTAAGGCCGATAGTGGAGTCCGCTGGAAGGGTACCCTGAAGAATATACTCCAGCACCGAAGCTTTAAAACCTGCTGCCTTGGCGGAAGCCGCCAGTTTGTAGAATTCGTAGGTATCTTCCGGTGAGATATTGCCAAATTCTTCCTGTTGGATATCCCATGTACTGAAAGGTGAAGCGCCAAACAAGCCAATGAGTCTGTTCAGGTCAGTAACCCGCATTTTCAGAGCTTTAGCCAGCACTACATATCGGTAAATGGTACTGAGGTTCTGAAGGTTGAGGATGTCAGTATCAATATCAATTGGACGAGGATTACCGCCATCAATCACATTCGCCACTTCAAGAATAGCTTCCAGATCTTTTTCGGTCATCCTGAAAGCAGCAAGAATCGCTGATTGATGGTCCACCAGAATATTCGTGTCGTCCTGGAGATAGTTGCCCCATACATCGGCTTTAAAAGCTTCGTCAATCTGCTGAACCGCCTTGTTCAGGAAGAGTTTTTTGTAGAGCGATTTACGCCCGCAGGTATCGATGTTGCCCCAAAGTACGGCCAATTGGTTGAGAGGACGCTTAGTGGATGTCTTCAATATCGAAGCCGATTCAAGCTTACTGATTGTTTCAATGGTGATGTCATCTTCCCCAAGAGCGGCAAGCATGAGGTCTGTCTCGTGAATGGTCCATCCAAGTTTCCTCCATAAACGGATGAATCGGTGTATTTTCGACCAGGTGTCATTTGTTATTCCTGAGGTAGCAGATCCCTCATAAATACTCTGAATAGTTCTGAGCTGAGTGATGTCCAGCTCACATTTAGAATCGGGCTCGAACAGAGTGATTACCTGCTGAAATTCACTGAAATGGTCGGTTACCCACTGCGTAAATTCACCTGTAGTGATGCTTGTTACGTTGGTGCTGTTATAGTCGTTTAATGCTGCTACAACATCCGCATCGTCAGCAGGGTCAAGAGTTCCGGCTTCAATTTGCTCGAGTCGGGTATAAATAGTATTGGCCTTAAGCGAAGACTTTGAGAAGATCGCTTCAAGAAATTCAATCGTGCCCTGATAGGGATTGATGAACAGAGTTTTTACTAATTCTATCAAGTCCGTGTATCTTAATCCTGTACGTTCAAGTAAGACTCTTATGCCTCTTGGGTTTCCATCCGAATCAGTCTCGTCTTGCATGTGTGCAAAAGCTGTGGAATTGGAGTAACCAAAGTATTTGTGCAAAGGAGTCGAGTCTGTTGTTCCGTCAAAGGCTTCACCGGTAAGTATGGTGTATTCTTCCTGCGAAATATCAAGCGATTCGGCTTCTATAGCCTTAATGGTATTGGCATCCGGTTGAGGATTCATGGCCTTCAAGGCTTCGTAGCGGCTTACTTTGAGTTGGTTGCTGTAGGTTCTGATAACATCCAGCGGTTGGTGGTATGGAAGAGTGAATGGATATTTTGCATCATTCAATTTATAATAAGCCTCGATATTGAAATTCTGCGGATTGGCGCGCAGTTCCTCGGCAGTGGCTTCACCTGTGTTGTATCCCTCAAAATTATTCAGCGAGTCATTGGCAGTGTAATATTCCATCACCTCATTGGCCAGATCGATGTATGGAATGATTGTATTGGTGTTTTCGCAGGTGAGTGGCAGGTGAAGCAGGTCGGGTCGGCGTGTGGTCAGCATATCTATCGGTGTTTGGTCATCGCTGTTGGGGTCTCCGCGCCACATGAAACGCAGCAGGTCAACAAAATACGCCGCGGCGCCATATACCGAGCGGCAATGCTCGCACTCGCAAATGTCAGGGCTGCCGAAGAGTTCTGCGTAGTTTGGCAGATAGTTCTCGAGGGTGGTCATAGCCGTGCCGTATTCAGATGCCCCCATGATGTACTCCGGTACAATGCCATGCGAATATTCCATCATATGCATGGCAGACATCTCAGCTTTTGTGCTGATGTGTGAGGCTCGCTGGTGAATGGCAAACGCCACGCCCTCGCCTCCTAAAGCGTTGCCATAGGTTTTGATAAAGCTTTTGCGCGGGATGTTGGCGATTGTGTAGGCGGAATACAGGTTATTTTTCATCAGCACGTTCATGGCCTCAGGGCTTGTGCTCACCTGGAATACGCGCTGAATCTTCATCAATTCAGTTCTTACCTCATCAAAGTCATCCCCGGCAGCAGCCTTGATTTCTTTGTCAAATTCATGAATGCGGGAACCTGCGAAATCAAACTGAGCATTTTTTGAAAGAAAAGTGCTGATGCTCTTTGAAATCCTGGTCTTTTCGATAGGCAGTTCATCTCTCTTAACCATTTTCGCAATGCGCTGTGTGGGAAAGCTTGCATTGAGCAGACTCTGCATAAGATCGGCATACCTGTCTATCCTTTCTTCATCATTCTTTCCTTCAATGAAATCGGGCACACCGGTTTTCTTGATGATGTTGAGCCACTCGCTCTTTTCAAGTTCAATCAACTGATCCATGGAGGTTAATTCTCTATTGACCTGTAACTCAGTCACAATGGCCTGATGATTGCCTGAGAGAAGGGTGAATTGCTGTGTTAACAGCAGACGCGAAACAAGTTCCGGGTTGTCTTTGAATTCCGGTTGGGCGGGAAGGTGTTTGTTCCAGAATTCGTGGAAGTCGCTGCCCTTGAAATTACCGAGGGCATTCACAAAAGATAGCCGCTGTTTCTCTTCAGGCAGTGCGTTGGCAAGCATGGCATTCAGCGAGTTCCTGTCTTCTATCTCTTTGTCATCGAGCATGTGCTTTACAGCACATTCCCGCAGGGCTTGAAGAAATGTGGTGATTTTTCTCGCTTGAAACTTGCGGATAATCCTTTCATCCACGGACTTTGCTATAGTCCTGCGCAACTCTTCTTCCTGCTTCTTATACAGAGCCGACCAGGATAGCCTGACGTTCTGCCGCCCGATTCCATAGAGTAATTCGTGCGAAAGCTGTTTTTCTTCCTCTTTTGGAAGCAATTCAGCTCTTGCTGCGACGCTGATACGCAACAGGTCTACATCCAGTTCACCTGCGGTAAAGACCAGCTGGTCACGTGATAATGCAATTTCACCTAGGCTGGTTTTACTCTCTCTCAGGAAGGCATTCAGTGAATGCATCAACGCCTCGTATTCTGTTCGTTTATCCTCCTGCGTGATGAGAACGTCCAGGTCACGTACAAGGCCTTTTTCAGAATAATCCTCCGAATTGACCATGCGCGAATGACCGATGATTTCTTCTCCTTCAATGGCATACACCACCACATCGGCTTTTTTACGTTCAGCCTGACCATATTGCCAGTCGTAGAATGTTATTCGATAATTCCCCAGGTTATCCGAAACAGCTTCACCCAGGAACTCGAAGCCCTCGTTTTCTTCGATTTCTTCGAGGCTCTGTATTGTGCGATAAACCGAAACACCGCGCAGGTCGAGGTCAAAAGCCAGCAGCTTCTGACGCTTTTTCACTTCCCCATTGTACAGTTTTACTGCGCCTGTCACGGTAAACGAGCGGTTCGCTATTATAAGACCTCGTTCCTTCAGGGCTCCTGCAATGGCCAACAGGGTGGTCTCATCAACCAGGGTGGAGTCGTCAACAGGCACATTCAATCGAACCTGCAAAGCGCGTACCTTTTTTAGAGTATTATCCCCTGCCTTATTCTGGGTAACTTCATTTCTCGATACAGTTAAACCCAGTGCTCGTAGAGCCTTGTGCAGTATGTTTACGTTAAACGATCTCTCGTTGAGTCCAATGGGTTTTATTATAGTCTTCATTTGCACAAGTCCTCCTAAATTAGCGTTCATTAATTATTCCAGTAATTGCTTATAATCACATAAATTAGCGTAAACAACGATTTTTCCAATTTCATTTTCTATCATTCTTTGCGTCTCTGCAACTTTGCGGGAGATAATCATCGGCTTCCCAGACATTATCATCACACAATAATCGTTGCCGACGATAGGTCACAACGGTAAAGAAATATGTGCCTCCTTTTGTATTTGCGCGTCGATAGATAGATATTTATTCTGTTCTGGCATCATCGAAAATGTAGGGTGAGTTTCATGCACCAAAAGCGTTTCAGTATTATCAAGCATTTGTTCCATATTCAATATCGTTGCCATATCCAACGTTGTTTGTGGTGCATGGAATGCACCCTACCAGGCTTCGGGCTCATATTTTTAGATTGGCATTGGATAATATGCTTTGGAATGCCTTAACGTCTTTAAACTTATCAGGGATTTTGCTTTCTAATAATCTGTGGTCAATAAATGCTTTCATCTTTTTAGTCATAGGGCGAGTTGTATGTAAAGCTTCACCAGACTCTTCGCTATAACCAAATACTTTCTGAGTCATGCTTTTGTTGTATTTGGTTTGGACTTTTTTAATTAGTTCCCTCTTTTTCTCTACCGTTAAATCACTAGCAACAATTTTATTTGAACTTACATAAGCCATCCACCAAGCAGTTACCCGATGACCCACGTACTCTGCAACCGCTTCCTGAAACACTCGCTCAGGGTCAGAGGTTGCTTGAGAAGACGATTTCGACGCTTTTATGGACTTGACCGGTGCGTTCTTATAGTGTTTTATCCCCTTTTGAATAAATGGTTTAAACTTCTCATCCTCCGATAATATATCCAACAGAGCATGAGTTGATTCGTGGTAAATGGTGTTAATGTTAGTATAAAACGTTGTGGACAATAGTTTATCAGAAGGTAAAATTCCTTCCTTAAAAAATATAGTATTTAGATTGTAGGTGGTGGTGCCGCCACCAGCGCCTTTAACCCACCAGCTTTCTTTTGGAACACTTCTAATGGTATAAGCACGTCCCACCTGTTGGAGTAATGCAACAGGCAACCCGTGCCCCTTAGCACTCCGTATGAACTGTTTATATAGCTCCAATGGTGTGGGAGGGGGAGGTTTACGCCGACGTCCAGTACTCCTGTAATATGGGTCTGGATTGGTAGATTCTCCCTCCACTGGTCCACCCCCTGCCCCCTGGTTGCCCTGAAGCCCCGAAGAGTCGGTAAGGCGCAAGGGTTGGCCTCTGACGTAAGCGAACAAATTCATGCCATCCACCAACCCCGCCGGATCCGGACTCGTCCACCTTCCCAGCCATGGTGCGTAATACCGTGCTTCGTGATAGCTCAATCCAGTTTCTTCGTCCCGTTCCTTACCAGTGTAGCGATAGCGTTTCGGTGTTTCGGTCTGGTTTCGCACTGCCTGATACGATGTGCTGCCGTAGGGTGTGTACTCCTCGTAGGAAATGATCTGTGCCTGATCATCCAGCTCAAGGCTTGCCGATCCGAGGTGGTTGCCGAACTGGTAGCGAATAAGTTGCGTTGGTGACGGATCATTATTGGTATCTATGGTCTTGGTTTCTATCATGGCAATACGTTGGGTATCGTCCATTATATGGAGCGTCTCGCGCTCCAGCTCTATCGCTGTCCCATTGCCGTTGTAATCACGGTAAATCTCGAAACCAGCAAGGTAGATACGCTCATTTTTCAGGGTGCCATTTTGCCGCTCTGTAATTTTTCTGACACGCTTGCCAGCCGCATCATAAACATAATACGTTCTTTCAGCAGCGCCGCCATTATTCACAACCTGCTTTTCCGTAACATGGAGCTGGTCCTCGAAGTCCCACTCCATGACCGGCAGATGTGGCATTTTGATCATACTGCCATGTTCATTATGTGCGTACTGAACGGTAGTATTGCCGACAGTCGTTGTGTTCAAGCGATTGTTTATCTTTACAGGTTCGATAAGACTGGCCTCGTTATAAGAATAAGCTCTTGTCCAGTTTCCATTATTGTTGGCCTGGTGAATCAGCTTAAGAATATTTCCAACTTCATCGTATTCATAATTCTCCGTGTAATGGCGCATCTTCTGGCTGTCATGGGGATGTTCCAGGTTAGTGCGGAACTCATCCTTCCAGCTTGTCTCGGGTTTGGATTGCTGGCCGATGTGCTCGCGCCCGTTGGCTTCAATCAGGCGGTAGATGGCATCGTACCGGTACTCTGCGTGCGGCTCTACTACTGTATTGTTAAAATAAACCATTTGCTGCGCATCATCCCGAATGGATGTGATATTTCCGACTGGATCATAGACATATTGCAAATCCTGGAGAAGATCCCCTCCATTGGTGCGGGTTGTTTTTAATTGCATCAAACGGAAGGTGTCAGGATCATATTCATAGTTTGTAAAAACATTGTTTCCATATTCAATGTGTGTTCGCTGCCCCTTGGCATCATAATCGATATTTTCCACAGCGTGCAGATTGGCGGTTGACGGATTAAGCACTGTTTGAGGCTCTGCGCTTTGGCTCAGCCAAGCATCCACTTGTTCAAGAAAATTCGCTTCGTTGTATGTCGGCTGAATGACATTGATCCTGGCATTTCCTTGATCGCTGTGCGGCGCTACTATTTGCACCGCACGATTTAATGCATCGAATTGGGTGCTGCTTGTAAATATTTCTGATTCCAGAGACGGAGGCTGTGTCCAATCCACTTCATTCTTATAGTCCTGCAGCAGTTGACGCTGACTGCTCAATAAGTTGCCCTTAAAATCGTATTCAATGCTTGTTACCACTCCTGCCCCGTCATGAACTTGATAAACACGGCCACGATGATTGAATTGCTCAGGGTTGGGTAAAGCCTCGCCGTAGACCGTCTTCTCAGCAAGGACTTCAGGATTGCCGCCTGAGCTCACATAGAGTCCAGTCGGTCGCTGCAGCTCGTCATAGGTGTTACGCGTTCGATGCCCCCGGCTGTACCAGCCATAGATCGGTTTTTCTGCAACGTCGTTCAATACCCATCGGGTTCCCGCCTCCATGCTGACCTGACTGACCTGGTTACCCAGCAGGTCATAGTCATACTGCATGACAATCCGATCTTTGGCGTCGATAACAGTGCGCTGGTTGCCTTCAATATCCAGTTCCACACGTGTTTCATGCGTTCCTTTTGGACCATTGTCCGCCACAGTTAGGAATGTCCGACCAAGAGAATCGAAGTGGGCAACAGTCGGTGTGCCGTTGTGATCAGCGGCCTTTTCCGCAGCCGATTTTTCCGCAGCCCCTTTTTGGCCATTTATACGGCTCTCATACCACGAGGGCAGGTAGTCACTATCCGGGATTCGTTCGAAGAAGCTACCCACATCAATGTCGTTTTTTGGATCGGCTTGCAAGACTGTATCGCTCACGTCCCAGGTCTCCTGCCGCCACGGATCGAATACCACCTTTTCGCATGTGTGATTGGGACGGAGCGTTGCTACGACACGTTCGGCAGGATCGTAAAATAGCGTGGGACTCACACCAACCTGCTTGCCGAACCTGAAGACGTGTGAGTCATCAAAAAAGGGCTCATACTGTTTGACCGGTTTGCCTTTGTTATTGAAGATGGTCCAACCGCTGCCCACCCAGCGCGGGTCGATCACTGGCGAGTTCGAATCGCCCAGATCAAGTGGCCCAGGTTCAGCTTCGATTTTTTTCTGGATCTCCCGGCCAAAGCCGTCGGAAAAACTGAAACTGGTCTGAAGCTTCAGTCCCTGTGCAGGCAGAGGGTCGCTTGCATGAGTCTCACGGGAAATTGTTGCCGCAAACACCGGTTTTTCAACATTACCGAGATGATAGTAACGCGACTCATCATAAATAATCCGCGTAGAAGCACCGCCCAACAGGGTCGTGGCAATCTGTCCTTTGGGATCGGTAAAAAAAGCGTCAATCTCATTCTGAGTTAAGTCGACCTTAAAACCGGCAAGCGAATCACCTTTGTTCTCTCCGGCCTTGCCCATCACCACCGTGACTGCCACCAATCCCAAAGTATCAAAAGCCACTTCGGAGCGGTTGCCGTTGGGACCGGTAATAAGCACGGGTTGTAATACCCGATAGTCTATTTTAGATGTGATGTTGTCATTAACATCTCGCTCACCGGCAGTGATTTTATTGCCCAGCGGGTCAGTCGTTTCAAGCGTTTGCAGATCGTAGCCGTTATATTGAATGGTTGTTGTCTGACCAAATGGATCAAGGAACCGGTGGGGCAGGAAGAAATGATTTTTT
>DAOWFD010000296.1 GCA_030638185.1 Candidatus Aegiribacteria sp. | reverse complement strand
TGGTAAGATAACTGATGACGAGACTTGTGCATTATCAATTCTATCCGCTGCCATTGTTTGCATTAAGTGATCTATCCTGAACTGGATGAATATTGACTTTTTTGTGAGGTTATTGTATACTACTTTGATAGTATTTTAATCGTAGTATTTTAATCGGAAGGGAGTTAAAGGGTTTAAAAAGTGGAACTAAATTTCAAATTTTGAATTCAAGAGAGGATACATATGAAATACATAGTACTGAGTCTACTTTCTTTCAGCTTGCTCTTCGCAACTGAATATGTCGACGGCGAGTTACTGGATAATCCCGACGGACCTAGTTATACAGATGCATCCGTTCCTGTTGTTGAGTCTATCTCGAACGAGCCTCCCAGATTGGGATATACTTATTCGAGTCCAGTTGAGAGGGCACTTTCGAGAGAAGACGAAGGTTCCTCTGT
This sequence comes from Candidatus Aegiribacteria sp., assembly GCA_030638185.1. GTDB lineage: Bacteria > Fermentibacterota > Fermentibacteria > Fermentibacterales > JCC-6 > Aegiribacteria. The sequence goes on along the minus strand of DAOWFD010000296.1, from coordinate 2,674 downwards.
ATGGCCCGATTACGACTGGGCTGATGATATTGAGATCTATGCAGGTGAGGTTGGGTCCGGGCATGATTTCGATTATGATGAAGACACAGGCGATCTCTTCGCTATCCATGATACAGATCACGATGGTACCACAATCACTGACAGTGTAATTGTATACCGCTCTCAGGACGGCGGCGAATCCTGGAGTCACTTCGGTTGTGGAACCAGTTCCTGGGGCCAGGTCTTCAACCCTAAGATCCGCGTAGTCAAAGATTCCAGTGGAGATTCCTGGGTCGTGATAATGGGTATCTGGGCCAGTGCAAGTGGTGATGTTCTCTGGACCAGAAGGTTTCCATTAGCGGGAGGAACTACATTCTGGGAGCAAGTGGACAATGATGCGAGTTTTGCCGATATGGATGCCGATATCGGCTCGGGAGCTTACGTTTACGCAACCTATGTACTAAAAGGAACAACAAGTATTCGGGTTATAAGGAATGCACTTGATGGAAGCGGTTGGGTCGACGATGCAAATGTATACGCTAATACTGGAATTTCTAATACCCATCCAGCAATAGCAACTGGTGATGGCGGTTTAGTAGCAGTAGCCTTTACTAATTCTACTGCCACGGTTCCGGAAATCCGGATCAAGAGAAGCACTAATAACGGCGCAAGCTGGTTTACATCTTTACAGGTAAATCCCGCCGGCGGCTGGGATGACCTTGATGATATCGATATCGCTTTCAATCGTGGCACCTCTCTGATAGGCTGGATAACGATTACATTCGATTTCGGCACAGGTGATGATCGTTTCGGATACTTCTCAAGCACTACCGCCGGAGTGAACTGGGCATGGGAAACCCTATTCAACACGGGCGACCTAGAAAACCATGGTTCCATCCGAGCAGATAAGACCTACGGACATGTCACAGTCGCTTACAATGAAGATCCGGGTGATTCAACGATGTTCTCATGGGCAACGACTTACAATCCCACTGATTTCACAACACCTGTGAGAATCAACGATTTCAACGCGACCCAAGGCTGGCCTGCAACTGCCGGCTGGAACGGATACGGTTATTCCGCGATTCTCTATACCAACTTTACTAGCAACTACAGGCTCATGTTCGACTGGTGGGGCAATGTTGGAATTGATGACGCATCCGATGCTACTACGCCTGGCATGATTCAGAATGCTCCCAACCCCTTCAACGCCACTACTAACATCAGTTTCAATCTCACGCAGAACAGCCCGGTTACGATCTCCATCTACAACATAGCCGGACAACTTGTAACAACCCTTGCCGATAACCAGAGCTTCAATGAGGGTTCGAATTCAGTACAATGGGACGGTCAGAACGAAAGCGGCACCAGGGTATCTCCCGGCGTCTACTTCTGTCGCCTCAACGCTGATGGAATCAGCCGGACTCACAGAATGCTGATGGTTAGATAACATACCGAATAAAGCCTGAGGAATTCAGGTACTTGAGCCCGCCCGGAGTCCGACTCCGGGCGGTTTGCTTACAGTGTAGTAATTATCTACTAACTATCCTGAACAGTGTTCCTGCTTATACAGGCAGGAACCACGTCAGCTTTGTGAAAATGGTGAATTCAGGTTCTCCAAAATCACCTGTCTGCTGGTCCGGGTCGGCATTCTCGCCTACCATTAAGAAGAACATGCTTCCAGGCCTGAACTGCCAGCTGAGCAATACATTCATCCAGTGCCTGTAATCTCTGCTGCTTTCTTCCGCTTCCCATTCGGTATCGAACCTCGACATCTGCGAAGTCAGCCTGAAACTGAAATAGTTACTGAACATCCAGTTTCCGCTTAGTTGCAGGGAGCGCCAGTCCGTATTTCTGTGACTCCATTCCTCCAGATTCCAGTCGTATTTTCGCGCATCCCCTGTCTGGTTCCAGTTAAGATCGGCTTCGATTGAGATATTTAGTGATGGTTTGTAGTTGATCCATGTTCCGGCATAATTGCTGGTGCCTTCACAGTATGAATTCAATCCACCCCACAGGCTTCCATGCAGCTGCTCCCTGGAATCGCTTGAGCAGCTGAATGAGCAACTCAGGCCGCCATCGTATTCGGTACCTTCAGTCCCTTCATACCTGTCAGTATGGGAACCGTTATATCCAAGACAACAATTAACATGATACCTGTTTCGGAAGGCCAGACCGGTGTTGAATCCGATTCCCCTGCCGGTCACGGGACCTCCGGGAACGCGGTCGTACCATGCGTTCAGGTTACCCCACCAGTGCTGAAGAGCTTCGCTTTCGGGATAAGGATGGTATAACCCGCTGCTTATCCATGTATTGACATCTCCTGTAGATGATGTGTACCCGATCATGTTCGCGTCGAAATTCTCCTCGCGGTATGAAATTCCTCCGCTGAAATCAAACCTTTCATTGGAGTATTCGTAGGAAGTTCTATAGGCATAATTATCATTCCAGCGTTTTTCATCTGAATTCCATGTACCCGCTACAGCGGAGTTGATCCTATGATTCTCTAAAAAACTATATTGAGCATCAACCGCTCCTGACCTGCCATAGGAATAAAGAGATCCGTCATGAGCGGGAACATCGGTGCTGGTTCCGCTGAAACCGATATAGGTTCCCCTGCCGAACTCACGTATAATCCTTCCTGCAGCGTAGTTCGTTGGATGCACCAGAGTACTGCCGCTTTCCTTTATTCCTC
>DAOWFD010000147.1 GCA_030638185.1 Candidatus Aegiribacteria sp. | reverse complement strand
TAATTCAGAAAATATTTGCTAGAAAGACAGACATACTTGTTCTACAAGAGGATAAGATCTCTTATGTGTTGGCAGGAAAGAATTTGCTTTCTGATTCCTCTGGAGGGTAGTGTCTATTAGCCATCTTGAGCTGACATTCCTGAAAACCACACCCTCAATAGCATCAGAACCCATTCGCGTATCATCTGACAGAAAGACATCTCCCCTAATCAGTATTTCGTCTTCCTCCCTTGGAATGATTACAGTAGCCACGGGAAAACTGAAGTATCCATCCCTGGACAGGACTTCGTCCATGTCATCCGTAACCGATTCTCGAGTATTCTGCTCGATAAAAACACAAACCTCCCAGAGGTCCTTCCCTGCCGCATCCTCAGCACTGAATCCTGTAAGATTCTCCGCTTCGGGATTCATGTAATTTACCAGTCTGTGGGAATCCACAAGCACAACAGCGTCTGTGACAGCAGATAAAATGTTTCTGATCCCGCCCAGTGGCTTCATATGAATAGTTCCTTTAATCCAATTATTGTTGTCCTACAACGACAATTTGCCTGGCCTGCCTAAGATCCGGCGCATCAATAACGAAGAAATAGAGACCTCCAGGCACGGTATTACCGCGCGAATGGCAGCAGTTCCAATGAACGGTATGTGATCCCGCCGCTTCAATCTGGGACGACAGATCTTCGACCTGTCTTCCCGCAAGGTCGTACACGGTCAGTGATGTCAACCCTTCTGCCGTGGAAGAAATCGTAACGGGAATCGAAGTCATACCTGAAGCTGGATTGGGGCTGAAATGACCGAGGCGGGTCATTCCGGAACCTGTTACACCCCCCGAGATACCGGTAGGGTATATCTGTGCAATAACTGCATCGGAAGGCCAGCCGGGGCCGAAATCCGGATCCATCGCCACCGCCCTGAACCAGAATTCACCGGTTTCATGGCTTGCGAAAGTATAGGAGTTAACAGGAATACTGAGATCGATGAATTCGTTCTCCTCCCATATCTCGATTTTAATATCATCGATATAAAGGTCACTGGAGCTTCCAACTGTCTCCCACCTGAAACTCAGTATTTCCCCCTGCCATTCATCCAATTCATGTATATTAAGCCTCCAGGTACGATCGTCACGGGTAAATGTCTGAAGGTAGTACCAGTTGTCTCCGCCATCGGTTGAGACTTCAATACTGCCCTGACATGAACCGTTGGGAATGTTGTAATATGCCCAGAAACTCAGTCTTCCCCCACCGTTTTCAGGGATGATAGCGGTTTCAGTCCAGGTCATTGTTCCTGTTCCGCCCGATAAGTAACTGTGCGTTCCAGAGTGGTGCTGCGAAGTTGTTGACGACCAGTTATTTAATGCAAAAGGTCCTCCGCTGCCGTTATCATCAAGGAGTACCTCGTATCCTGATAATTCCTGAAGTGCGTACGAACCAGCTTCAGGGACATTACTCCAGTTAATTGTAAAGGATGGATTTACCGATCCAACATCTTCGATTACCGGAATACCGGGAACATGGGGATTCAGTGGGCACCCTGCCAGGAACGCCGTTACAAGATAGCTTCTGAGATTCCTCCGGGTCAGCTTGACCGTCTCAACCAGCGAAGGCCAGAAGCCGGCGAAATCCGCTCCGGTTTCATGGTTCCAGCTCATTGCACCGTACAATCCGTAGGCATGGTCCCTCGTGTTCCCGGAGCTGAAATAGAGTAACTGAGCTGAGGGAGCGTGTTCTTCGCCTGTACACCACTGAACCATTATCTCTCCCTGTGTGGAGTACTGCGCTGCATGTGTTGTTGCATCATTCGTATATCCCCAGGGATAGATCAGTATATTCCCGTAAGTATGTGTGGAATGCATCTGTACAGGCGGGTGACCCTGCCAGAAGGTATCGATATTGTTCGCTTCAGGTTCACTGAGAGGTGCTGTACCCCTGTAGGTGCTGGAGGAGGGGCTACTGCTGGAGCCGGCGCCGCCCCACCCAACGGTCCAGTTCCTGTTCAGGTCGACACCATCACCGCCGGCACTCCAGTTCATATTTTTTCTGTGCATTCCGCCGCCGCCGGGGGCTTGTGCCTCGTTGTAGACGTAACCGTCTACATTGTTACACGGCAGGCACCAGATCTCACGGTTGTCAAGAAGCCAGGTCGCCTGCAGACCGCAGAAGCCGTTGCTCCCGTAGTTCTCGCAGAGCCACAGCATGAAGAATCTCACATTCCTCATGGATGCGGGTTCTCTTGCATGAATGAGACCGTCGTACCAGATATTGGGAAGATTGGGGTCGTCAGTCCAGAAGTTGTTGTTGGAGGATATCTTGACCACCCTTTGCGGCCTTCCCTGGTAAGTATTCCCTATTGAAGTAGGCGCACTTGTGATATCCGGAAACGTATCGTGCAGGTCGTCAAGCCAGGCAGAAAGCTCATCCCAGGTAAGATATCCCCCCATGGATCTTCCATCGAGCCTGCTGCTGTAGAACCTCTCAAGATCATCGATCTGTGTATTAAAAGGCATGCCGGTTGCAAGAAGTGAAGCGTAAGCATACTCATTGGCAATACAGTCAACCGAGCCATCTTCGTAGACATGCACAACTTCACAGCCGGAATCAATCAGCCTGTGAATCTCGATATCGTTAGCGGGCCTGAAGTTCAGAAGAGAATAGCGCTCTGCGGCAACTAGAGTGACTACTACTAATAGAAACAGTATTACCTTTCTCATTATTACCTTCTCCTGGGAAAACGAAAACACGTTCATTATTATTCAACATACTACATCAATTATCATGAATATATACAGGGGAGGTTTTCATGTCAGACAGTTTCAGCAAACAGGTTTCACAGGGAATTCCTGATTCAATCCCTCCAATGCCACCGGACCTTCCCGGGGTAAATCATGCACCGGCCAGACCGGATGTACTGACCGCCGAGGAAAAGAAACTGGCATTGAAGAACGCACTTCGTTATTTCCCGAAAGAATGGCATTCCGAACTTGCTCCCGAGTTCGCGGCTGAGCTTAAAAATGACGGCAGGATATACATGCGGAGATTCAGACCGGCATACGAGATGAAAGCCAGACCCATAAGTGAATACCCTGCCAGAACTCTCAAAGCAGCTGCGATAATGCTGATGATTCAGAATAATCTTGATACTGCGGTTGCCCAGCATCCGCAGGAGCTTATAACCTACGGAGGTAACGGAACGGTATTCCAGAACTGGGCGCAGTACATCATTACAATGAAATACCTTTCCGAAATAACCGAGAACCAGACCCTCGTTCTCTATTCAGGGCATCCTCTCGGTCTTTTTCCATCCCATCCCGAAGCACCCAGGCTGGTCCTGACGAATGGTATGGTTATACCGAACTACAGTTCCAGGGAAGACTACGACAGGTTGGCTGCCATGGGCGTAACATCGTACGGACAGATGACCGCCGGAAGCTTCATGTATATAGGCCCTCAGGGAATAGTCCACGGGACCACAATCACGCTTCTTAACGCCGGAAGAAAATACCTCGGATTGCCCCCGGAGGCCGACCTTTCAGGCAAACTGTTTGTTACCTCAGGACTGGGAGGTATGAGTGGAGCCCAGGCAAAGGCTTCAGTTATCGCGGGTGCGGTATGCGTAATCGCCGAGATTAACCCCAAGGCGATAAGAACAAGGTACGAACAGGGATGGCTTCAGGAGATAGAGAACAACCTGGACAGGCTTCTTCTTAGAATTGAAAAAGCACGCAGGTCCGGGGAGGCCCTTTCTCTGGGATACACAGGAAATGTTGTGGATCTGTGGGAAAAGCTTGCCGCCGAAGGTGTTCACGTTGACCTCGGAAGTGACCAGACTTCGCTTCATAATCCATATCTTGGCGGTTATTATCCAGCTGGTCTCTCCCTTGCAGAATCCAACAGGATGATGATTGAAAACCCTGAGGAATTCAGAAAGGCAGTGCACGAATCACTCCGAAGACAGGTCAGGGCAATAAACACACTCAGCGCAAGTGGAATGTTCTTCTGGGATTACGGCAATGCCTTCCTCCTTGAAGCATCCAGGGCCGGTGCGCAGGGAATTCTCCGTGAGGATGGAACCTTTGCCTACCCCTCCTACGTTGAGGACATCATGGGTCCTATATGTTTCGATTACGGGTTCGGCCCCTTCAGATGGGTCTGCACTTCCGGAGATCACGAAGACCTTATGAAAACCGACAGGATTGCTGCCGACGTACTTGAAAAAATGGCAGAGGAAGCTGATCCTGAGATCAGACGCCAGATGCTGGACAATATACGATGGATAGAGCAGGCTGAAGAAAACAAAATGGTGGTGGGCTCCCAGGCAAGGATACTCTACGCTGACAGGGAAGGAAGGATAGGAATCGCCAGGGCTTTCAACAAGGCAGTAGCAGACAGTGATATATCAGCGCCCATAGTCCTCGGCAGGGATCACCACGACGTTTCAGGAACGGATTCCCCTTACAGGGAAACCGCTAATATCAGGGACGGAAGCATGTTCACAGCGGATATGGCTGTTCAGAATGTGATCGGTGATTCATTCAGAGGCGCAACCTGGGTATCCCTGCATAACGGCGGAGGAGTTGGCTGGGGCGAAGTGATCAACGGTGGATTCGGCCTCCTTCTTGATGGTTCACCGGAAGCAGCGGAGCGGGCATCCAGCATGCTTTGCTGGGATGTCTCCAACGGACTGGCCAGGCGATCATGGGCTCGAAATCCTGGAGCTATCTACGCTATTAAGAAAGCGATGGAAGCCGAGCCTGACATGAGAATCACAATTCCCGAAATAGCCGACGACAGTATACTAGACAGCTGTTTTCAATAACTGGACGGACTGCTCACACGATTCTTGAATAAAGTATAGTACTTTCGAACAGTTTTTACATCACATTTCAGTATTCTGGAAGCTTCACTCTTATTGCCACCGCAGGCAAGTACAATCCTGTGAACATGCTCAATGATGCAGTCATCAATGGAATTCAAATCCGTCTTTACTGCACCTGGTACCGATGTCATTGAAGATATTTCGAATTCTATGTCTCCGGCATCGACCATATCGCCCGAATTAAAAAGAAGTGCTCTCTGAACAACATTTCTTAATTCACGGATGTTTCCCGGCCATGTATGCCGGGATAACTTCCTCAAAGCACCTCTTGTAAATCCCGGTACTCCTTCTTCATTAGCAGCTTCGTTGATAAAATGATCCACAAGAAATGGAATATCCTCTACTCTATCCCTCAAAGGAGGTATTCGGAGAATAACAACAGCTATCCTGTAGAACAGGTCCGATCTGAAACCCCCGCCTGATGATTCGACGAATAGATCGGAATTTGTTGCGCTGATGAGACGAAAATCAATACTTCTCTCCCTGGTATCACCAAGCCTTCTTACGATCCCTGTTTCAAGAGCACGCAGAAGCTTAACCTGCAATGCGGGAGCCAAATTTCCCACTTCATCAAGGAAAAGCGTACCACCGTTTGCAGCTTCCATCAAACCTTCCCTGTCCGATCCGCTTCCGGTATACGCACCTTTTATAGCTCCAAAAAGCTCGGACTCAAGCAGATTCTCCGCAATAGCCCCGCAGTCCACCGAAACCAGTGCACGATCTCCCCGGGAACTTTCCGAATGGATTCCCCGTGCAACCAGTTCCTTTCCTGTTCCGGTCTCCCCGATAATAAGCACTGGAACCTGCATTATAGAAATCCTTTTCATCTTCCTTTTCAGTTCCATTATGCCGTCTGAATTGCCAATTATCTCCGGGAACAGTCCTGTAGCCCCTCCTTTCAACGGAATCTCAGCCGGTCGAATACTCGACACGGAAGCTATCACCGGCCCAAGAACTTCAATCAGCGATAGATCATCACCAATTGCAAAAAGATCCGGATCTTCACATACCCTCCTTTCCCCGGGTTTTCCGGAAGGATCTGTATCCAGGGATACAAGATCTAATCTATCCGCCAGATCGGTTAATGTGAGATCCTGTCCTGAGTGAGAAGTAATCCAGTCAGCAGTTTTCTCAATGCCACTTCGAATAAGCTCAATCATGTTGTTGTACGAGAGTTTTTCGAATTCTTCAAACAGGCCGGCATGATTATCCAGAAATGCGGCCAGTTCTTCCCCTTCAAGCATATTCGTGATATTCTCGAATGTTTTCAGAATCCTGTTCGAGAGTTTCCTGTTTTCCGGAAGACCGAATTTCGACGCAATTTCAATGACCTTGACCGGAAAAGGTGTGTCCAGTAACTTGATAAGAGAAGAACTGAATTCTTCAGGATTATCCGCTGCTATTGTTTCCGCTTCAAGCTTCTCTATCTCGAGCCCCAGCTCACCGGCTTCCATGATGATTTGTGATACGTCAACCCCCCGACCCGCAAATGATGATGCCAGATCAACCAGCAGCTTAAGATGTCGATCTCCCATTAACCCGGCTTCAGCCCTGGCCTGATCAAGACTGGTGAAACCTGTACTGCTGTCACCGCTCTGGATCTGCAGCTGCGCCAGGTACAGCATGCTGAGTGCATGTCTTAGAGTCATCTTATTCAGTGATGCCATTACAGCTGCTTTTGAAGCACTTTTAATTGAAAAGGAACCCAAACCGAGGAGAGCTCCTCTATGTGCCTCAAGAAGGCTGATAAGCTGTAAATCTGCAGCGGTAGCTTTCTCACGAAGATACATTGATAGTTCGTCGAATGTACCTCCTGCAGCTTCAAGATCTCCGGTTTTAACCTCAAGTACAAAAAGATCCACAAGAGCATACAAGCTTCCCATCTCCGGATTCTCTGTACTGAAAGAGAGACTCAATCTGTAGTCATCAAGGGAATCATTCCACAATCCAAGCACTTCTTTTACCCTGCCCCTCTCCCTGAGACTGTTGATTATCAAACTTGTATCAGACAGGTCAAAAGCCATTTCGACGGCTTCCTGAGAAAGATCCCCGGCTTTTCTGTAATTGCCGATCCTCATCTGAATGTTCACTTCACAACAAAGCAGTCTTACTCTGTCTCCGGCTTCAGCCAATTGAATGGCTTTCCGGAGAACAGGAAGAACTCCGGATCCTCTGCCCTGACGATCAAGTATCGATGCAAGAAGAAGAGCAGATTCGGTGCCATGAAGCTTCAGTAGAAGGGTTTCAGCATTCTCGAATTCCTTGAGTTCGGAAAGTATACGGGCCAGCAGTAATACTTTCTCTTCATTGCCTGGATCATCATTCAGCGACTGGAAAGCCATCTCTCTTGCTTCCCTGTAATTCCCGAGTGCGAGGTGTGCTTCAGCTCTTTGTGAAAGGTATGCATTGTCTGTAAATTCGAGTACTTCTTCGTACCTGCCAAGTTTCAACAGACTCCCGATTAGATATTCACGGTCCCGGTCAGTAAATGCGGTGGATTCACTCAGTATTCTGTATGCGCCCTCTCTGTAAAGCTCTTCTGCTGTAAGGGGAATCTGTTCCGGAACCTCTGCGCTGCCTGCACAACGATAGATTGGCCCGTTGCAGGAAAGTACCGGATATCCTGTTCCCAACATATCAGGTGGAAGACTGTCAAATTGCCATTCAACAGCCGTTTCCTGCTTCCCTTTAACTTCTATGGTTCTGTCAGCATTTAAGCTATTCAATGAATCCCGGCAGGAGGAAGTAATAAGCAAAGTCAATCCCGCCGATGGAGACCTGCCCAATCCAACCGCTATGGCAGCCAGATCATCAGATGCGTATTCAATTTGATCAATAACTAGAAGTCTTTTCACCCCGCTCATAGCGGGAAACAACTCCCTCAGGAACGCAGAACTCGAGTCGATGCATACTTCTCCGGCAGGGAATCTGCCGGGAAGTGGTCTGTGAGATTCTCCGGGTGAACAGCGCACGAAC
>DAOWFD010000006.1 GCA_030638185.1 Candidatus Aegiribacteria sp. | reverse complement strand
TGTGGAGTGGTCGGAAGAGGATCAATGCTACGTTGGCACCTGCCCAGGTCTGATGCTCGGAGGTATACACGGAAGTAATGAGACCAAGGTTTTTGAAGAGCTCTGCCAGGCAGTGGACGAGTGGATCAGGCTGTATCAGGAAGACGGCGATCCTCTTCCCGCCGCGACTGCGGGGAAGGACTACTCAGGTAAGTTTGTAGTTCGCGTGGGAAAAGAACTCCACAAAACTCTCGTGGTGGAAGCCCTCCGTGAAGGAGAAAGTCTGAATTCCTATTGTGTGCATTTGCTGCGTGAGAAAGGAACTCGATACGGGGAGAACAAGTCGGATGCAGGTGACGCTTGACAGTGCGCCTGATCCGCAGCGATATGAGGCATGGAATGTCAAGAGTGATGCGGAGAAGGTGATCAGTGAAGAGAAAAGCAAGATAGTCCAAAAGGTTCCGTATCATTTCAATGCACCAGTTGAAGACTTATCTCTGCTTCCCGGAAGGTTGCGTTGCGATTGTGCATGAAATCTGCAATTGACATATTCAATTTTCATGGTATTATTGAATCATGATTAAGCGAACCAGGAATCTTGAGCACCTTGAAGCAGCTCTTGCCCGTTCTCCTGTTACGGCATTACTTGGGGCAAGACAGATCGGTAAGACTACACTTGCCATGCAATATCTGCGGAATAACCCGGGAAAATATCTTGATCTGGAAACACATGCGGATCAGCTTCGTCTTTCGAATCCCGAAATGTATCTGTCGTCACTTGATGGGCTGGTTGTCATCGACGAAGTTCAGCGCAATCCGGGACTATTTACTGTGATTCGTCCTATTGTTGACAGAAAACCGGGCGGGGTTAAATTCCTGCTTCTGGGCAGTGCTTCTCCTGATATAATCCGGGGTGTTTCCGAAAGTCTAGCCGGCAGAGTGTCTTTTGTTGATCTGTCAGGTTTATCCATTGAAGAATCCGGTTCGGATAACACTAACGTTTTGTGGAGCAGAGGGGGCTTTCCACCTGCTTACTGTGCTTCTGCTGATTCCTCCAGCCTGGCATGGCGGATGGACTTTATCAGAACATTTCTTGAAAGAGATCTTCCGCAACTAGGTTATCCGCTTCCAGCTTCAACTATGAGACGTTTCCTGATGATGTTGGCATCAGGTCATGGTCAGGTTCTGAATCTCTCTTCAATAGGCCGGTCCATGGGGATTTCACACGTAACGGTAAGCAGATACCTGGATGTGCTGGAAGGAGCTTACATTATTCGTCGTCTGCAGCCCTGGCATGCCAATATCCGAAAAAGGCAGGTTAAGTCAGCAAAACTGTATCTGCGCGATTCAGGCATACTTCATGCTCTGCTCGGGATAAGAAACTATGATGATCTTGTTGGCAACCAGATCGCGGGTCATTCATGGGAAGGATTTGTTGTAGAAGAGGTTATTAAAGCTTTCAATACTGACAGGCTGTTCTACTGGAGAACGCATCAGAATGCTGAACTTGACATTCTTCTCTTTTTAAACGGTAAGCGTTACGGCATAGAGATAAAGCTGTCTGAAAATCCCATGCCCGGGAGATCAGCCAGGATCGCTATCGAAGACCTGGAACTTGAGCATCTATGGTGTATTTATCCAGGTGAAAATGTGATACCGATTGATGAGGAAATCACTCTCTGGCCTCTGAGGAATTTGTACTCACATCCACTTCTTACGGAATTGTCATGATAATACGCCTGTCACATAAACTTGGAAGGAAGATCGGTGTACAACCGGCGCAAACCCTTTTTCTGCATTCAAATCCATTTGCTGACTGGTCGGCACATCTGTTCACAGCGGACAGAACCCAGTACATCATTCTGACAAACACAACATCGCTTTATTCTGTGATGACATACGGCAGGGGAATAACGAATGAAAGCAAGTTCCTCAGCACGTATTGCCTCACTGAATAATGTTACCAAGCGATAGTTGTATTCAGGTACCGGACGAGAATGTTGCTGGACAGCTCCTTGTTATTATGCAGTAGATGCATTATGTAACTACTACATAATAGTAGAAAGGTTATGATATGAGGTTGGAGTTCATGAACAGGCACAGTGAATTGAAAAGGCTTGAAAAAGCTTTTGGGGGAAGATCATCTTCTTTCGTCTGTCTTTACGGCAGGAGAAGGTGCGGCAAAACACGACTTCTTATGGAATCCCTGAAAACTCTTACCCATGTCTACTATTCAGGTGCAAGGCGTGAGCGAAAGGTGCAATTGTCTGTATTGGCTGGAGATATCGCAAGGCTCCTGCCCGGATTTGACAGAGTGGAATATCCCGGATGGGACGAATTGCTGCAGCGATGGTGTCAGGATGCACCTGCAGGTGCGGTTCTTGTGCTTGATGAGTTTCCCTGGATTGTAGAACAGGCTCCGGAGCTGCCCGGAATACTTCAGAAATACATTGATAATGATCATGCGGAAACCAGGCATCTTGCAGTTTGCGGATCATCTCAGAGAATGATGATGGGGCTTTTGCTTGATGCCTCCGCACCGCTCTACGGCAGAGCGACCGAGCTTATCAGGCTCGCTCCGATGCATATTGAATATCTGGTGGAAGCACTGCATACATCAACCTCATTACAATCACTTGAGAACTGGGCCGTATGGGGAGGAGTACCAAGATACTGGGAGATAGCCGCGGATTACGATAACCTGTGGCAGGCTGT
>DAOWFD010000143.1 GCA_030638185.1 Candidatus Aegiribacteria sp. | reverse complement strand
CAGTAAGCCAGTAATTAACCCCTCCTCCTCCGAAGGCTCCCATGTCATTGCGGATAAAACCCATTGCGGGCCACAGGGCGTAACCCGGATTGAAGGGATCCTCGGGATCGTTTTATTCAGATCGTTTTTTACCCTGGGATCCTCAGGAAAAATTATTACGATACGGCATGTTTTGAAATAGCAGTTACGCAGGCTGACAGTGAATAGTTAGAGGACTGGCGGAGGACCGGGGACTCGAACCCCGAAGGGATTAGACCCGGCGGATTTCAAATCCGCTGCCTTACCAATTAGACTAGTCCTCCACAACGGTGGAATTTAAGTTATCATAGTACAAAGGTCAATCAGTATCTTAACCTTAGGGGGACGTAACATTGCTTGAAATGGAACTGAAGTTCAGAGTTGATGATTTTCGTGACGTTGAGCGGCGTCTGGAAAGCATTGGAGTTGAACCGGGAGATCCAATCAGAGAGAATAACCTGGTACTTGATCTTATGGGGGGACCCCTGAGGGAAATGGATACTCTTTTCCGCCTCAGGAACTGCGAAAGAGGTACACTTGTAACGGTTAAGAAGCCTATTCCGGCGACTGCCCTGAAAGTGCGGCATGAGCAGGAAGCGGTTCTTGAGTGCTCCCAGGAGGACGCGCTGAAGCTCTTCGGGCTTCTGGGGTACGGCGTAGTGTACAGGTACGAGAAAACGAGAAGGGAATGCAGGATCGGTAAAGCCCTGATATGCCTTGATGAACTGTGGTTCGGCCGTTTTGTGGAGATCGAGGCTGAATCGGAGGAAGATGTCATGAAGGCCGTTGATGTACTGGGGTTCGATCCGGCGGAGGGAATAAGGTTCAGTTACGCAGCCCTTGAGAAGGATGCGGAACAGCTGCGATAACTCTCCTGCCCGGCATAAGGGAGGATGATAACCCTCCCGTACAACCTTGACAATAAGCCTTTTCTGCGCCATTTATCGGGACTGCGCAAACAATACGTGATACTATTTCAATTTTATTAAAAGGGAGCATATCAATGAGCGAGCATACTATTATCGAGAGAAGACTCAAAACGGATATCCACTACAAGAACACCGTGAGACGAAATCTCGTAGACAGCGTCCGACAGCTGCACAACTGGCAGGAACAACTCAATCAGATACACAACATCCGCAAGGAGAAGAAACTTATGAAAACCGTGGAGAGGTACCGCGGTTTCATTGAGGACATGAGAACCTTTCTATCACCCATGCTTGATGAACTCGAAGAGGATATCAAGGAGGAGATGAGCTTCAGCGAAGACGAGATCAAGGAGTTCAAAGAGGAAGTCCAGGAAGAGACCAAACTTGCCTCTGAGGCTAGGATAGCGTTTGAAAAAGCGAAGGATGCCGCGGAGGGGGCTGAGGACAAGAAGCTTGAGCCCGAAGCATTGACTGCTCTGAAGGAAGCCTATAGCAAGGCCTGGAGAGCCTTTCGCCTTGAGAAGCACAGGCTTGAAGAAGCTCGTGACGAACTGGAAAGCGAACAGACGGACAGGGAAATTTTCAAAATGGAACTGAAGCGTATTCACATAGAGCGGCATTTCATTAAAGAGGTATAGACTGCATGGAGGTATTTCCACGCAGGAAGATAGAGGCAAGGCTGGGAATAACATTCCTGGCCTGCCTTCTTTTCAGCCTTCCGTTCATTGTTACAGGCAGGGCCCTGATAGTTGTGCCGGCTGTTTTCGCAATCGGTACCATTTATTACCTGGGCATATACTATCCAAAGTACAGGAGACGGAGGAGTATCTCAGAAAATCCACTCAGCAACGAGGACAGATCTATTCTGTTGAAATACGTTACCTTCTACAGTTCAATGTCCGAGGATGACAGACGGACTTACGAGGCTGATATAGCAATATTCCTGGCGGAACATACCATCACAGGTGTGGATGATGTAGAGATTACCAGGAAAGTGCAACTGCTGGTTGCCGCAACGGCCGTCCGTCTAATTTTCAGAAGGCCTGAATGGGAGTACAGGGATTTCGGCGATATTCTCGTTTATCCCGGAGGTTTCAGGACAGACGGCTCGTATTCGACTGACCTGAAAGGCTGTGATTCAGCGGCGGCTGGACTTGTGCATTCCTCGGGGAACGTGATCCTGTCTCTGCCGCACCTCCTTCGCGGATTTCAACATAATAACGACGGTTACAACGTTGGTTATCACGAATTTGCACATGTGCTTGACGGATATCAGCCCGATGGAATTCCGGATGAGCTCTCGCTTGGGGCATATCGGCCCTGGGTCGAAGTGATGCACAGGGAGTTCGAGAAAGTTCATAGAGGAAAATCCATGCTGCGCCAGTACGCCGGTACAAATCCGGCCGAATTCTTTGCCTGTTCTGTGGAAGCCTTTTTCGAAAAACCCGAAATGATGAAAAAGAAAGCTCCGGAGCTCTTCAAACAACTGTCGGCATTTTTCAATCAGGATCCATGATTAACCTCTCCATGGATTATTCCCCATGAATGTTCCGGTGCTGAGCACAGGCCTTGTTTCTATGTTTCAGCTGGTTAATATTGGTAGCAATTCTACCGATTGGTAATGTTATGAAGATACTAATTGCGGATGACGACCCGATAAGCCGGAAGATTCTCTCGAAGATTGTGACTGATCTCGGTTACGAGCCCGTTACTGTAAGCAACGGTAAGGATGCCCTTGAGAGTGTTCAACGGAGGGAGTGCTCCGTAATTCTGCTTGACTGGATGATGCCCGGTATGGACGGTATCGAAGTCTGCCGGGAAATCCGGAGACTTAATAACGAAAATGTGTGTTACATCATTATTAACAGTGCAAGGGAAGGATCGGATGACATCAGCAGGGCTCTCAAGGCAGGTGCAAACGATTACATTTCAAAAAAAACAAGCTCAGTAGAACTCAAGGCCAGAATTGGTGTTGGAGTGAGAACCGCACAGCTG
>DAOWFD010000179.1 GCA_030638185.1 Candidatus Aegiribacteria sp. | reverse complement strand
GGTGTTGCTCTCCGAAGGCTGTTGAATGAACCGAAAGCCATTTGACCGATCGGATTCGTGCGGTAACATGAACATATCGGTTTACTGCAACTGGTAGGACAAGGCCGTCGTTGTAATCCGTATGTTCGCCGATAAGGTTCAGGCGACCGGGAACCTTTATACTGACCGGAACCTTTCCCCTACCGAAAATCTCCTCAAATGTGTCCCGATTGAATTCAGACATTATAACGGCAGTTTCATTGATCAGGAGCGTTTCCTGATATCCAGACAAGCATTCCCCCCGGTCGCCTGTTGTTCCACAGACAGTAAGGAACTGCTTTGAATTCAAACGGTTCGGTTTCGGTTATTCCGGGTCTGTACAGTTGATCGCCCCATCCGTCTTTCTTCCTGATACGGGCGGTGCCTGTGATAACTGTACATCCTCCAAGGAGGTTTTCATCATACTCAGCCTTCAGTTCAACCGACGAATCCAGACGGATATCATTCAGGTCCGGTATGTTGTCCTCCTCTTCAAGGCAGTAAACGATTGGACCTCGCATGATAGCGATCTTTCCGCAGTTACCGCGCACTTCCGGATGAGCCTCGATTCTCCGCACAGGCATGGGCAGAATGAAATTGAGTGTATCGTCTTTTCTCCATAATCTGCGTATATGCGCATAACCGCTGGTTACCGGAAGCTGCCTGATTTCCTTTCCGTTGAATTCCAGAGATGCGTTTTCGCACCATCCGGGAATCCTCAGCGAAAGTGAGAACTCAACAGGTTCGTCAGGTTCCACGGACAGAGTCACAGTTTCCTTCCAGGGATATTCGGTTTCCTGTCGTATCTTTACCCGCACTCCTGAAATTTCGACCTCTGCGGTGCTGCCGATATACAGATGAACGTATATGCTGTCGTTACTGCTGGAGTAAATGTATTGACCGAAGGAGGAGAGAATACGCATTATGTTCGTAGGGCAGCACGAACAGTTGAACCATTCCTGACGGGAGTACCTGTAATTGTTTTCCTGACCCGATTGCATCATTTCGTGTCCGGGACGGACTTCGAGGGGGTTAGTATAGAAGAAACGTGTGCCATCCAGCGAAACACCGCCCAGGACGCAGTTGTACAGGCTCCTTTCCATTACATCGGCGTATTCCGCATTCGGTTTCTCGCCGATGCACAGCATCCTGTGGGCCCAGAAAACAAGGCCGATCGCGGCACAGGTCTCAGCGTACGCGGTCTCATTGGGCAGATCGTAATCCGCAGTGAAGCTTTCTCCCCGTTCCGTTGATCCAACCCCTCCGGTTATATACATCCTTCGTTCTGTCACATTTCGCCAGAGAATGCGACATGCTTCAGCAAGTTCAGTATCACCTGTTTCAGCCGCGACATCTGCCATTCCACTGTAGAGGTACATCGCTCTTACCGCATGTCCGACTGCCTCTTTCTGTTCGCGGACGGGAAGATGAGCCTGCCAGTATTCGTAATTCTTCGCAGGGTCTTCCCCCCTTGAAACAGATTCCAGATCGTAGTAATACGGCCTTGTACCTCTTTCGTTCAGAAAGAAGGCAGCAAGTTCAAGATAGTATCTCTCGCCTGTCGTCCTGTACAACTTCACCAGAGCCAGTTCCAGCTCCTCATGCCCCGGGTATCCGCGCTTCTGCTCAGCTCCGTTGCCGAAGACGGAATCGATGCAGTCCGCATACCTGCGGGTGATATTGATGAATCCGTTATCTCCGGTCGCGAAGAAGTGCGCTACGGCTGCTTCGATGAGATGACCCGCGCAGTACAGCTCATGCCTGTCCCGGAGGTTGGTCCAGCGGTTGGCAGGTTCTACAGCGGTGAAATAGCTGTTCAGATAACCATCCGGTTGCTGGGCTTTTTCCATTGAATCGATAACGCTGTTCAGATTCTCTTTCAGTTCGCTGTCCGGATGGAGGTAAAGACTGCATGCCGCGGCTTCCATCCATTTAGCGACATCCGAATCCCAGAATATGTGCGGCCTGCATGAATCCCCATCCTTCCAGTCAAGCTTCCAGGCGTTCAAACGTCCGGTCTTTCTGCACTGTTCATATCCGAGCGGAATGGTTACCATTCTGTTTGTCTCCATCCTCGGTGACCAGAAAAGGTCATCGACAGACACCATGTTAAACGGGACAGGGACTATGAGTTCTGACTTCATTTCCGAATTCACCTTTAATCCTTTCAAGATTCAGATATTACGGCACAATATATAAAGAATGGTCAGCAGGTTTAACAATGAATCCGGCACGCAGCCCATCTCCGGCCTGGCTTCCGTTCATCATGCATGGAATTAACGGGGACATATCACATTTCTTCAACATGAAAGATAAAAAAAGAGAAAAACAATAATAGATTTCTGTATGTTATTGAATAGTAATAAACTAATATGACTATTAAGTTAAATGATGATGTATCAAGGATATCACGCCAAATTCGTCAAATAAGTGTGGTACATCCCCCTGTGTTATTCGATCACCACGAATTGCTTCGTCGCCGTAAACTCCTCCGAGGTCATCCGGATCATGTATACCCCACATGCCAGGTTGTCCAGTATCACTTCATGTACTCCAGGTTCGTACTCGCCAGAAACGGAGTGGACCACTCGGCCGGTCAAATCGTATATGGTCAGCTCCGCTCTCGAGTCAACAGGCAGCGAGAAGAACAGTGTGGCATGACCAGGTGCCGGATTGGGTCGCGCGCCGTACAGAGCGAATGAAGCGACCTCTCCAGCGGATCCTTCCTGCGTTCCCGTGAATGGCTGCCAGCCCACAGTCACATCGTGAAGCACAGGCGTTGAAAGCAAATCGGTTGTGGTCAGTATGGCCCTGTACTGGAAATAACGGTCTTCATCGGCCAGGATTCCTTCCAGTGTACAGGGAGCTGCAAGGGTATCCGACCACGCTCCCATGTTCGAGGAATTGTCCGAAGCCCTTACCTGAAGAGCCATACTTGTCCCGGATGGCTCAGTGCAGGCCCACAATAGTGTCTGCCAGTCGGGGCTCTCCTGGACATCCAGCACGCTGGACTCGAGAGAGCCGTTGGAGGAGTACGCACTCACATTCCACCATGTGATGTCGTTGTCTGATATAGCTGCTCCGAGAACATCCATGCAGCCGTCTCCGTTGACATCCGCGGAATACACTGAAATTGCGCCATTGAAAGACCCATCTACGGTGTGCTCCGTCCAGCTGGTGCCAGAACCGTCTACATTCTCCCACCAGGTGATATCGTCGGCCAACCAGGCAGCGCCGAGTACATCCATGTAGCCGTCTCCGTTAATATCCTCGGAATAAACGGAATAGGCATTATCGAAATTCCCGTCTACGGTGTGTTCCGTCCAGCTGGTGCCCGAGCCATCTATGTTCTCCCACCAGGTTATGTCGTCGCCAGAGGCAGAT
>DAOWFD010000189.1 GCA_030638185.1 Candidatus Aegiribacteria sp. | reverse complement strand
TACAATAT
The DNA here is from genome assembly GCA_030638185.1 of Candidatus Aegiribacteria sp. Classification (GTDB taxonomy): domain Bacteria; phylum Fermentibacterota; class Fermentibacteria; order Fermentibacterales; family JCC-6; genus Aegiribacteria. The sequence continues at coordinate 8,792 of DAOWFD010000189.1, read as the reverse complement.
TATGAGTGTCTACTGGGGTATCCGTGGCGATTACGAAAAGTCCCTGGAAAGCGCGCTTCGATCACTCGAAATCGTCCGCGATATGAAAGATGTGAAGAACCTGGCTGCCAGGTATAACAACATCAGTCTTATCTACAGCCGGATGAATGACAAAGAAAACTGCAAATTATACATAGACCTTTCTCTCGAAGCCGCGGAGGCCTGTGGTGACAGGTGGGGAACTGCAAATGCGCTGAACAACATGGCGGTACTCCTGGATGATGAAGGTGACTATGCCACAGCCCTCGAGCACCACATCAGGGCTGTCGAGATAAGGGAGGAACTCGGCATCCGTGATCAGCTTGCGCTGTCACTTGTGAATGTAGGTCAACTTTACGTCAAGACAGGTGATTCCGACCACGCCCTGGATTACCTTCACCGCGCGCGAGCGATCGCCGAGGAGGACAGCAATACATTCATCCTTGCAGCGGTCTTTGCAACCCTGGGTGAGCTGGAAGCGGCCAGAGGTAACCGGGACACAACCAGGGAGTACCTGGAGAAAGCTTTGGACATAGCCATTAAGCGAGAGGAGCCAAACCTTCAGATGAAGGTGCTTAAGAACCTCGTCGCTTTCAACGAGGAATTCGAACAGTACCGCGAGGCGCTCGAGCGTTTCAAGGAACTGTCCGAACTCCGAAACAAAATCTTTACAGACGAGCGGAACCGCCACATGAACCGTCTGCGCGCTGAGTACGATATGAAGGAAAAGGAGAGGGAAGCGGAGATATACCGCATGCGTAATGTGGAGCTCCAAGCAGCCAAAGAGGTCGCAGAGGCGGCAGACAGGGCCAAAGGTAACTTCCTGGCAATGATGAGCCACGAGATTCGCACACCTATTAACATCATCCTGGGCATGCTGGAGCTGACCAGGGGCACCAGTCTGACACCGCATCAGGAGAACTACCTGCGGAAGGCTGATATAGCTTCCAAGGCGCTTCTCGGCATAATAAACGATATCCTGGACTTCTCCCGGATAGACGCAGACAAGATGGAATACGAGTCGATACCCTTCGATGTCCATGCGGTTATGAGTGAGACGACATCTATTTTCGAGACCGAAATCAGTGATCAAGGAATGTACCTGCAGGTGGAACATGATGATCTCATCCCCTCCTTTGTGCAGGGAGATCCGAGCAGACTCGGGCAGATTCTCAGGAACCTTGTCTCCAATGCGGTGAAATTCACAACCGTCGGCGGTATAACAGTTAGTTCTATCCTCGATTCCTTCGACGAGTCCGGGGTTATCATAGAATTTCGCGTTAGAGATACAGGTATAGGTATCGAGGCAGGGAAGTATGACGTCCTCTTTGAGCCCTTCCGTCAGGCGGAGGGCTCCATTAGCCGTCGCTTCGGAGGCACCGGTCTGGGGCTGGCCATCTGCAGCCGCCTGGCGAACGGTATGGGCGGTGGTATCTGGGTGGAGAGCTCCCCGGGAGAAGGCAGCTGTTTCTTCCTCCGCATACCGTTCGGGGTTCCCGACGCAAGCGAGTTGAGAAAATCCGCGCCTGTGAGATCTTCCACTGATATTAGCGGATCCAGGGTCCTTCTTGCCGAGGACGTGGAGACCGTCCGCGAAATTACAGGTCTCTTTCTTCAGAACATGGGTGTCGATTACGAAGAAGCTGTTAACGGCCTGGAAGCACTGGATAAAGCGAGCAAGGAATCCTTCGATCTTATATTCATGGATGTCCAGATGCCCGGGATGGACGGTCTCACGGTGACCCGCAGGCTCAGAGAGGCGGGAGTGACCACTCCCATTATAGCTATGACCGCTCACGCTATGCTGGGGCATCAGGACATATGCATTGAGGCGGGGATGAACGATACGTTGACCAAGCCGTTCACCAGGGTCGGGCTTCGTGCCATTCTTGTGAAGTGGCTTAATAAAGAGGGTGGTCTGGTGCAGGAATAGCGCGGGATTCTCCAATTACTACAGTGAAATGTATTCCAGCAATTATTAATGGAAACGTCTTTTCATACTGTAACTGGTCATTAGAAACATAAACCACATAGAGGTCCGCCAACCGAGGCAGGGGCAATTCATTCCTCTTTCGTCACTAACATAAAATATTGTAACACAAGAATATACAGAATCTGACTTGCCATTGACATTCTGTTTGCCTATCTTCTGTCAAAACTCTAACGCCGTTAAGGAGGTATCATGCAAGCTTTTTGGCTGGTGATGCTCTGCGTACTCTCGAGCCCCGATTCTGAAATTATCGCCGTAAGAGTGGATGAAGGACCCTCCATCGATGGTTGCCTGGACGATCCCGTCTGGGAACAGGCTCAAGCTCTACGGTGCACACTGATGCAATACGGTCCCGACTACGGCTGTCCCATGACGGAGGAGACCATGATATCCATCCTCTTCGACGACCGCCATATCTACTTCGGCTTCCAGATGGACGATCCGGACCCTTCTTCAATGATGGACGCACTTACTCCCAGGGACAACTACGTGACAGGGGAGTGGATAGCCATCCTTCTGGACACCTGGGGCAACGGCAGGGAGGCGACAAGTTTCGAGGTGAGCCTGTCTAACTCCCAGATGGACTCCAAGGTCAGCAGCTTTGGTAACTGGGACTACAGCTGGGATGCGGTCTGGGAGAGCGGTACCCACTCCGATTCGCAGGGATGGTCGGCCGAGTTCGCCATACCATTCAGCTGTCTTCGATTCGACCAGTCCAACGAGACCCAGGTCTGGACTGTGAACTTCCAGCGCATACTGGGTAAGACCCACGAGAACGGCTGGTATGTACTCTCGGAGGTCCAGCAAATGGCTCAACTCGAGAAATTCGCCCCCATCATCGGGATAGAGGGAATACAGGGTTCACTGGGAGCTGAAATAAGACCCTACTGCTCCTCCAGGTTCTTCCATACCGTCGAACCCGATGAATGGAAGACTAACCTGGATGCCGGCCTGGACGTGAAGCTGCGCGTCACCAGCGGAGTAGCGGTCGACCTGACTGTTTACCCCGATTTCGGGCAGGTGGAGGCCGATGCAGCGGAGATGAACCTTTCTCACTTCGAGCTTTTCCTGACAGAGCGCAGACCTTTCTTCCTGGAGTCCCGGAATACTTTTGAGATGCCGTTCAACATGTTCTACTCCCGGAGGATAGGAGCAGTGGCTTCTAACGGGGAGGTCATCCCCATCATCGGTGGCGCTAAGCTCTCCGGTTCACTGGGTGGCGGCATCCACTTCGGCTTTCTTAACGCTGTAACCTCAAGGGTCAGCGAGGATTCTATACCTCTGGTTCCGACCGCCAACTACGGTATACTGAGGACTGTCAAGGAGTTCGGTCCCTACAACTTTATCGGGTTCTCCGCGGTGAGCAGGGACATATGGAAACAGGATGGGTTCTCCGAGAGCTACAACAGGGCCTTTGCCCTGGACGGTGCTCTGATGATTCCCGGCAACCATGTAATCGATGTAGCAGCCGCGAGATCCTTCAACACTGACATGGAATCTGACGATGCGTACAGAGCAAGCCTCCATAAGGTGAGGAGTACCTTTGCCTACAGTGCAGGATGGGAATACATAGGGGAGAGCTTCGATGTTAACGGTACAGGATTTACCACTGCTACTGGAGGGTGGGAAAGCTGGGGAAACGTGCATAATACACTCCTCCCGGTGGAGATTTTCAGCCGAATCGGCTATGGGGTCGGTGCTTACTACTCCGAACTGAATACCGGAGAAATTGTCGGGAGAAATATCAGCATCGATGTCAATGCTACGCTTAAAAACGGAGCATATTTTGGAGCTGATGTGGATTACTCCGGTGAGACCTTCGATCCCTACGAGGGACCGGAGGGGCACACTTACAGCGACAGGACCAGTTTCCATGCCTGGGCAGGTACAAACCAGTTCGATGATTATTGTGTGAATGGGAACTTCGGCGCCGGCCAGTTTGACTCTGAGGGTACCTTCCAGAATTACAGCCTTACCTTCAGGATGAAGCCCTACCAGGCTCTTGAGCTGAGGTTATCCGGAAACTGGTTCACTACCGAGGATACAGAGAAGTATAACTGGTCAGTAGAAGAATGGGATAAACGTAGAACAGACTGGAAATCTCTGATACTCAGGACCGGATACATTTTCAACCCGGACATGCACCTAAGGCTCTTCTCTCAGTACTCACTCTTTTCAATGGATTATACTCTCACCGGTAAGTCCGAGAGCAGTGAGATTACCGCTAACCTGCTGTTCAGCTGGCAATACCTGCCTGGCAGCATGTTCTACTTCCTTTTGGAGAACCTGTTCGAGGAGAGGGAAGAGGGCGGTTTTGGAACACCTGATATCGGCTGTTACGCCAAGATCACTTGGTACTTGCCGATCTAGAGGAAAGACCGATAGGATCGTACATGTGTAGCACTTAAAATAGCCACTGCAGAACCCCTGGTGTGAGGCGAAGAGCAGACGGGTAGGAAGTACAAAGTGGCTTGGAAATCTAACTGTCAGCATCTGAAATGCGTATAATACTGCCCATATGCATTATGATCCGGTCCGGTGCCTTCGGGATATCCAATACGGTTCATAGTATAGAGCTGCTGGATAAAAAACAGGGGAACCCTATGAACTGAGATCCTCCCTGAATTGGAGGACCTGAAGGAATCAACAGTTGAAGCTACTGGTAATCTTACATATCTGATGAACTGAATAACTCCTGACCTAAGGTCCGGGACGCGGCTTTCATTTACTCCTCAAGACCTGATTCCATTCAACTACTTCCCGAAGGGGGTTACAGCATATCTGTTAACGGGAATGATATTAAGATTGATGGCATTGTAAGTACAATTCCGGTAACCGAATACGTTAAGTTAATCGGTAGTATGGTACCTGAGGAAATTCATCGTTGTTCGGAAAAGCTCGATTACAGAGCCATTGTGTTTCTGGTCCTGCAACTGAAGACCGGAATAATGGCGAATGATCACTGGATATACATCCCTGAAGGTAAGTACCTGTTCAACAGGATCTCAATTCCCGGAAATTTTGATCATGGTACATCTGAACACTATTCTCAGCTGGTGTTCGAGTTCACATGCATGAAGGAGGATGAGATCTGGTCGGGGGATCTGGATCTGCTGGAATCAGCAGTTACCGGAGGTGTTGAACTGGGGCTATTCCACCGGAATGATATTGCGGGAAGCATGCTCATAAGGAAAGCTCATGCTTACCCGATTTACTCATTGGGCTACGCGAAAAACGTATCCGCTGTGCTCGATGCCCTTGATAAACTGGATTGTTCAGTTACCAGTGGCCGTCAGGGTCTGTTCAGATACAATAACATGGATCACTCCCTGGAAATGGGAGAATATGCAGCTCTGGAGCTTCTCGGTCAGGGAAACGTACGGCAGCGGTTCGAATGGACTCGGGAAACATGGGCGGACGGTTGATAACCGTGCAGGTGCAGTTGAATTAGAACAGAAGCATCCGATGAGTATCATTTACTTCCCTTTACGCTTTATGGTTCCTTGAAGCAGAATTTATTCTGTTCGAAAAACTGTTCAGGATTTTATATGGTACAGATTTGATTTGACATGACCCGGTAATTCTAGGTATTGTTTTCCCGGATGAGGAAAGATGCGACTATGGAATTCCGGCGGTAATTCCATGATCTTTCCGCGAAATGACATACTGCACGATAGATGGTTTTTTGTTGACGGTTGAGAGGTTTCCATGAAAAAAGACAGTCTCTTTAGCACGGATGACATTCTCTCCGAGAGTGGTGTCAGGGAGCTATTCGAAATAATAGGAGTGCATGAATCGGATGTGCTTGTCAAACAGGGTGATCCCGGAACGGATCTTTTCATTGTTGAATCCGGCCAGTTCGTAGTAACAGATGACAAAGGCGGAGGCCGGATACTGGATTCACTTGGAGATGGAGATGTTTTCGGAGAAATGGCTTTCCTTGGCGGGGAGGAGCGGTCAGCAAGTGTTACAGCAAACACTACAGGGACCCTATTAAAGCTCTCCCGGAAGCCCTTTGTCGCATTCCTCAGAAATAATCCCATTCCTGGGACGAAATTTCTTCTGTTTCTGGAAAAACTCATTGTCGGAAGGCTCAGAAAGGCTGATTCCCTCAGGATTCTCATCTCAGGTGATCAGGACCTCAGCGAGCGACGTGAACTAAGGAAACTGAGGGCTGATATCCGGGCTCGGAATAAAAAACCCCTGCTGTCCGCGAATGATCCCATGCTGTCTGAGATATGTAACTGGATATATGCTCGGGATAATCAGGTTCTCTTCAGGCAGGGAGACAGGACTACAGACCTTTTCATCATCAGGAAGGGAAAGGTTGTAGTCGTAGATGAAAGCTCCGAAAGTTTTGTTCTGGGCAGCTTTGGAGCGAACGACGTTGTAGGTGAACGATCATTTCTTGACAGCAAACCCAGGGCATCCACTGCAAAGGTAAGCGGAAATGCCGAAATATTGATGTTTTCAAGAGATACTCTGAAAGAGCTCCTGGAAAAGAACAGTGCCATGGCTATCAGTCTGAATCTAGGCCTGGGAAGTCTTCTGGCACGGAGACTCAGTATGGCTAACAAAACCCTGAGACTTCTAACCTACGAGGAACTGAGAGAAAAAGCGGAGGTCTCAAGATTGCTCAGTGAAATGAGAAAATCTCTTCGGATCAAGGCTCTCCATTAACTGAAACCCTATAGCTGGTTCGATCATTGACAAAGGTAAACATATGTTTATGTTTTGTCTGCAAAGCAATTGTATTTCACTGAATGGGGAGTGTAATGGATATCAGAACTGACAAGCTTGAGACCATGCGGGCAGTAAGTACGGAACATGAGTCACAAACCCAGGAACAGTCACTGTTTTGAACTTTACATCAAGGGTTGTGATGACGGGCTGCCCGAGAGTGAATGTGTAACCGAGCTCTGCATACCGGTTGAGTAATCGCCAAATGTTCAATAGCAACACGGGGGCGGTATTTCCGCTCCCGTTTTTAACGAGTTAGCAGTATCATTATGAAGCCCTGGACTGGAGTATTGAAAAACAGGCCAAGCCATTCCATAAAACCCGGCCTACAGATTGACAGAGTCCGATCAATTGAAGCATTCTCCTTTGGAGTATATCGAAGTACTCGAAGAGAAAAAAAGTGGGTAGTGATAGGTACTGCCTGGAATAACACCCATGTTTAGAACCTGAATGCGAGGATGAGAATGGCCGGGACTATCGGAGTATCTACGGTTTCGTGCGCAACCACCTTGGTGTGCACCCCACTTTTTACCAGTACATTCCGCAGCAAAATGACGACCCGCTGGAGCTTTGCCCTGAGGAGTGGTCCGAGGTCAAGCAATGGGTCATCGAGAACACGAGTACATCACACATGGATTTCGTCCGGCGCTTCTATATGCTAACAGGGAGTGCCTGTTCGGGAGGCAACTTCGTGCTGACGGTTAAGGCGGACGGATCTGTGCAACCATGCCCGTTCGTGTCGGATATACCGCTTGGCAATCTGTATAAGCGGAACATCTGGACGATCTACCGCGACCGGTACAGGGGAACCAGGCTTGGCGAGTTCAAGCGGCTTCCGGCTGAATGCAGGTCATGTACTTACCGTTCCGTCTGTGCTGGAGGCTGCTGCCGGGAAACCCTCCTGGGAATCTATACTTATAATGGATTTCATGGGAATTTTGACTTATTTATTATATATGCATGGTTGTGAAAAGAAGATACCCCTTTTAATATTCGGAAGGCTGTAATTGATATGAAAACTACTTGCCTGCTTTCAGTTCTTATCATTACCGGCATCAGTTTCTCTCAGATATCGGTACAGGTGGTGGAAGTAAACGAATCCCCTGTAATTAACGGCATCACTGATGATGAGATATGGAACCTGGCGATTCCCGTACAAGAGGATTTCATCCAGCACAGGCCGGACTGCGGAGAACCGATGACAGAGGCGACTGAAATCAGGCTTCTTTACGATGACAAATACCTTTATTTTGCGTTCATCATGCACGACAGCCACCCTGAGGAATTCACCAGAAGGTTGGCACCAAGGGACAACGATTTCTCAACTGAGTGGATAGGCATCTGGCTTGATACCTACAACGATGATAATAATGCCTACTTCTTCTTCATCAGTATTGATAATGTGCAGCAGGATGGCAGGTTGTGCGAGGTAGGCGGATGGGACTTGAACTGGGATGGAGTCTGGGCAAGCGCAACTGCGTCTTCGGATTCCGGCTGGACTGCGGAGTTCTCAATCCCCTTCTCTGCGCTGTGCTACTCCGAAGATGATGAACAGGTATGGGGTGTTAACTTCAAACGAACCATTACCAGAACTAATGAGAGCGCTTTTCTGTTCAGGATGGCGGATAACGGCAACGTTAGAATTGAAGACTTCGGCAGCCTTTATGGGCTGAATTCCCTTCCTTCCTCCAGGCAGATTGAACTCAGACCGTACGGTGCAGGGCGCATTCAGTACATGCCAGATGCTGAAGAGGAGTGGGATCCATGGGTAAATGCCGGTATTGATGCAAGGATAGGCCTTTCTTCAGAGCTGCTGCTGGACCTTACAATGAATCCTGATTTCGGCCAGATCGAAGCTGACCCTGACGAAGCAAATCTCTCCCATTGGGAAAGCTACCTTCCGGAAAAAAGACCCTTCTTTCTGGAGGGTTCGGACATGTTCAGCATGCCCTTCTCGATCTTCTATTCAAGACGGATAGGCTCGGTGGCACCCAATGGGGAGATCATACCGATATTCGGAGGAGCAAAGCTCACCGGTTCCTTT
>DAOWFD010000030.1 GCA_030638185.1 Candidatus Aegiribacteria sp. | reverse complement strand
CGTAGTCTGCAGAGAAGAAAATACCCTTTTCAAGAGAATATGCCTCGACAAAACCCTTTCCGGGTGTCTCCACCCTGGCCCAGTCACCGACACAGGACCAGGATCCCGCATGCTTTCTTCCCTGTCGAAGGAGCGGTTCATTCTTTGATGAGAACACAGCGTTCTCATGTTCTCCGCCTGGAGAGAGGAAACCGCGGACATCGAATTCACCGCCTGAATAGGTTTCGTGAAGAGCCTCGGGACAGAACCTGGTTCGGACAACAGGCACACCGGGGAAAATGGAGACTCGCCAGGTCAGTATCAGTGAGCCGTATTTCTTATGATCTATCTTCCACTTGAGTTCCCAGCCTTTTTCCGTCAGACCATTTGTTTTCAGCTCGAACCTGCTCCATTCGGGCTTTATCGTGTCGAGTCTGAACGGTTTCTCTCTGGAGTCACTTAATCTTGGTATTATTCCCCCGAACCATGGTTTCTCCCAGGCGAAGGAGGAAGGACCGGGATGAGAGGACATTAGAAATTCAACACCGTCCAGTTTCAGGCTGAATACATGACCGAACTCCGTCGGGTCCAGAAGAGCCTTCATCCGTCCGTTGCTCATTACAAGGATTCCATCTTCCTCTAGAAGTTCTATGGATTCAACGGTTTCGGGAAGAATCAGAACCGGATATACGTTCTCTCTCTCCGCCATTACAAGGCCGATCTCACTGAAACCGGAACCTGATATCGTAGCGGAGATGGAAGTTCCTTTGAAGACAGGACCTTCGGAGAGTACTTTACCGTCGACAGTAATTGCAGCATTTCGCTTTCCCAGAAGATTGTGAGAAAGCTTCAGCTCTGCTCCGTTCCGCATGACAGGCGTGATATTGTGGTTGAGAAATCCAAATCGCTTTTCCGTTTCTCCCAGCTCCCAGCCCAGGTTCTGAACTCCCCTGAATAGGCTGTCATAATCACCATCCTTAACAAACATTCTGAATATTGGTGATTCAACGGATTCACCAGGCTTAATAACGATTTCCTTTGTTTCAGGTCGGTTGTAATGAAGTCCGGGCCAGCCCGGGAAGTAAACCATTATCGATCTATTATTCCCGGAATTGGCGAACCATGGAGCACCGAGATCATCCACTTGCCTCGGTAAGTCTTCTTCGAAGTCGGGGATCTGATTGTATATTCTTCTGCCGGTGTAGACGCCTTCCTTCAGAGGGATAGCGTCAGTTCTGGGGTCAAAGAGCTGGCTCCCACTCCATCCTGTCGAGAATTTGATCTTCTGGATAGAATTTGTTCCATTACTTACCGAATTGCCCGCTTCGATGAAATCTGCATGGTCAAGCCTGAACCAGGATTCATGCCTCATTCCCGGTCTGGCTGGCCAGACCGTACTAGCATAAACAGTATTCCCGTCAAGTTTAAAATCATACAGCTGATGCGGAAGATCCGAATTCCAGTAGGGTGGGCCTGCATAAAGTCCGATCCATCCGAGCTTGGATGGTCTGTCATTCATACTATGTCCCCAGATAGTCGCATGAGCCCCTGTTTTTGATATCTCGATAGAAATATCCCTTCCGATAATTACTGCTGATTTTCTTGTGGTTCTCGATTCAGGAATCCCAGTAAAGGGTCCGCAAACAAGTATGAGTTTTTCCTTGGCTCCACATTGATCGAACAGCTTGAATCTGAGCGCCAGCTCGTATATTCCGTTCGATAGTTCAGGGAGAGAAATCCTGATTTTCTGAAAAATGCTTTCCTCAAGTCTGAATTTCTTTTCCTGGAGCTTTTCACCGTTCAATGAAGTAAGCACTGTCACGGAATCGGCATCAGCAAGCTTCTTGAGGTCGAGTTCAAGCTCACTTTGTCCATGCCGGATCCTTCTGACAGCAGGCGAAAGCAGTGATACAGGCTCTTCAGCTCTTATCCCGAGTCCTAATTCCAGAGGGTTCTTTCCGGGAATAACCGCTGATACTCTGGGAGATCGATCCCTCTCCGGTACCGGAACTTCTACCGGTTCATGAACGATGAAAAAGCCGGAAACTGCTTCATCAAGCTTGACCGATGATGGAGCTGAAAGATATTCATGAGATTTCATATCAATTCTATCAGGCAGGGAATCCCCTGCAAGAGTTATGCTGACTTTTCTGCCGAAGAAGATTTTCCCCACTTCACGCTCGATGGAAGCGGTCAGGCCGGGAGCATTCATCTCGCATAATATTCTCCCCCGTCTGTCGAATACAGCTTCAAAGGATCTATCCTCGATCACAAATCGATATTTGAATACTTCCCTGCCCGAAGCGGTTTTCTGTTCATCCGGCTCCACTGTCAGTTCCCGCTCGAAAATGCTGTACCATGATTCACCGTCCAGGAATTCTCTGAACTCCGGTCTTCCAATAAGGAAAGGCATGTAATTCTGCATGTAAACCATGGTATCAGGTACCCAGAAGAAGCCTGTCTTCTTGTAAAGTGGCATAGCTTTGAGATTGGCAGGCCATGTATGAAGGTCAATTCTGTAGTAGCCCTTTAAAGCGGTTCTTTCCACAGCGTCCAGAAGAAGTCGTTTGCCAATCTTCTTTCCGTGAAGATCCGGAACGACATTTACTAGAGCTACATATGCAGCGTCTGGTTCTCCTCCGTAAGGTGTAGTGCGGCAGAAACCCACCACACGGTTTCCGTCGAGAGCCAGTACGGTAAAGAGTTTACCTGATGATTGTTCCTCCATCTCCACGCTCTCAGCAGTGAACTCGGATGCGCCGAGGAATCCGGGAGGCCAGCCCTCCCGGCTCTCAGCCCACATGGTTGCCACAGCCTTCGCGTGGTGCTTCTTATAGATTTCAAGAATAATATTTTTCTCCATAACAGTTCTCTTTCAATAAATCAGTGAATAATTGTACTATGTAGTTACAAACCCGGTAAATAACCTGGCTGCGCTCTTATATTGATGAAGTATTTTCCGGTCAGGAACGAAGGTCAGCTGTTCGGTGCGCCCCGTTTAAAGAAGCTGTATTTAATCATATTGGACCCCCTGATACGCTCTGCGGCTACTCCGGCATTGTCTGTTTGATCGAGCATGGTATTATGAGCGACTGTGATATCATCCGCAAGGCACGAGGAATCCTTATTTTCCGAGGAAGAGTGAACTCAGGCTTCGACCTTCATGTATTCGCTTGATGGCCTCAGCGAAGACTCTGGCAACGGAGACAGTTTCAATCTTCTTCAGAGGACCATTCACGACTTTCTCGGCAGCTTCAGTGTCGAATTCAACGGTATCTGTGACGAAGAGTTTTGTCAGGCAACTATCTTCTATTCGCTTTACTGCATTCCCTGAAAGGATACCGTGGGTGACGAATGCGTATACATCCTCCGCACCCCGTTCAAGAACAATCTCGGCACATAAAACCAGGCTTTTCCCCGACAGCGTTTCATCATCATTCATGATAACGGTTCTACCGGTAAGATCGTCAACTCCCTCAACAGTTCTTACATGAGGAGTTTCGCTATCATCAATTCTCATCTTTTTGACGTATCCTGTTATTATATCAGGAGTACCGCCCTCTTCTCTGATTGATCTGGCCGTGTGCATTGCAAGAAAATCGTTGTTCATGATGCTTCCGGAGTCCGGAGCGACAAAAGCCAGTTTCTCTGTACCGAATGACAATATCTTATCCAGAAAAACACCATCTGCATGAAGCTGGTCTACCGGAATATTACTGAATCCCTGACTCTGAGGACAGTGAAGGGTCATGGTTAGAACCCTGTCAGCCTGAACGGATTCGAGCAGGTCAAACAACATCTTCGCAGATATAGGGATTCTGGGTTTGTCTTTTTTGTCACTTCTCGCGTAAGGGAAGTATGGAGTTACAGCAGTTATCCTGCCGGCACTGTCTTTCAGGGCATAGATCATCTGAAGCAGTTCGATGATATCACCTGATATCCTGCCGAAAGACATATCTCGATCCTGGAAGATAGACCTTTCACCGGACTGGATAATGAAAACGTCCTTTTCCCGAACGGATTCACCTGTGAAATTAACCATGAGATTACCGTTGGAGAACTGGATGAATTCAACCGGTTCGGGATCAAGCTCAAGTATCTCGCAGATCCGGTTTCCAAGTGTCTGGCTTGATCTGCCGCAGCAGATAGCTATATTTCCGAACATTCAGACCCCTCCATTCAAAGATAACAGAGAGTTAAAAGTGTATCCCAGTTTTCATCAACAGCACCAAAAAGGCGGTTATAATACAACCTCCAGGTCGGGATTATGCACACGAAATAGAGATGGTTATATTATGCCGATTGAGAAAGCTTTCGGGAAGTGCTCAATTGAAGGTTTCTCATATTGAATATTCAGGATTGTATAAATACTATAAATGCCGGAGGCGATTATGGATCGTAGAATACGTATACTGATCGGAAAACCGGGTCTTGATGGACATGATAGAGGTGCTAAATACATAGCGAGAGCTCTGCGCGATGCCGGCATGGAAGTTATCTACACTGGAATTCGCCAGACACCGGAAGCGATAGCGAATGCAGCCATTCAGGAGGATGTCGATTTCATCGGTTTGTCTCTCCTGTCAGGCGCTCATAATTATCTGTTCCCTGAAGTAGCCAGACTTCTTCAAGAAAAGGGTGCCGCTGATATCATCCTTTTTGGAGGGGGAGTTATTCCTGAGGAGGATATCCCTGCTCTGAAGAAGGCTGGATTCAAGGCTATATTCACTCCGGGAACTGCCGCGAGTGAAGTAATTGACTTTATTCAGAACGAATTTCAGTCAGGGTAATTCCACAATGGCTCAAATCAGTCCGGACGTGGACCTCCTTCCCTCGGAAATTGACAGTTTTATCATAGATGTTAGGGAAAGCAGACCCAGAGGTCTGGCTCGAGTTCTCTCAATGGTTGAAAATGGGCATCCATCCAGTTCCATGATACTCCATTCTCTTTACAATCCGGACAGGCAGGTAAAAACCATCGGAGTAACCGGTCCTCCGGGAGCCGGTAAGAGTACTCTTGTGAACCTGCTTATTGATTACTGGAGAAAGCTCAACAGGAAAGTGGGGGTTATAGCCGTTGATCCGTCGTCCCCTTTTTCAGGCGGTGCGCTGCTGGGGGATAGAGTACGGATGCAGACCCATGCTTCAGATCCGGGAGTATTTATCAGGAGCATGGGTAGCAGGGGACACCTTGGAGGTCTTTCCGGGGCAACACGGGACGCTCTTGAAGTGCTGACTTCTGCTTCCTATGATCCGGTACTGGTTGAAACGGTTGGAGTAGGCCAGGCGGAAGTGGAAGTTGCCTCTATCGCGGATATTACTCTGCTTGTGCTTGTGCCCGGTCTTGGTGATGAAGTTCAGACCATGAAAGCCGGTATTATGGAAATTGCTGATGTAATTGTTCTGAACAAGGCGGATAGACCCGGTATAGAACAGCTTGAAACAGCGGTTAATGCAAGCCTTGAATTTGTGGATGATCGTACCGTACGACCACGCGTTATCAGGTGTTCCGCGCAGACAGGAGAGGGAATCGATAATCTTACCAGCGCCGTAGACAGTCTGCTTTCGTCTGAAGTCGTCGGTCAGGATAATGCGAAACGGAGAACAACCCTTATACTGAACGGGATTATCAGGGAAAAAGGATCTGATCTTGCGAAAAAGATTATTTCTGAGAAATATGGCAGCATTAATGGAGCGATTGATTCGGTACTCTCCGGAGAAACAACACCTTACATGATAGGAGAGATGTTCACCGGATTCCTTGAAGGGATACAGGAGAAGGATAATGGCAGTAAGCAGGATTGATCATATCGGAATTGCTGTAGAGAGTCTTGAAAATACAATTCCGTTCTACAGAGATGTTCTCGAACTGGAATTACTCAGTATCGAGGAAGTTCCTTCGCAAAAAGTGCGGGTAGCGATGTTTGCGATAGGCAATTCCCGAATAGAGCTTCTCGAACCAACATCGCATGAAAGCCCTATTGCAAAAGCGATCGAGAAGAGAGGCCAGGGAGTGCACCATATCGCATATGCGGTTGACAGTGCTGCGGATGAAATCGAATCATTCATCGAAAAAGGAATCAGAATGATTGATACAACTCCCCGGGCTGGAGCTGGAGGTTCGAAAATAGCCTTTGTACATCCTTCCGACAGCGGAAAAGTACTCACGGAATTATGTGAACATGTACAAGCGGAAGAGGAAAACTGATAATGAGTTCTCTTGAGAAAGCAGACAAGCTCCGCGCTCTTCGCGAAAAGGCCTTTGCCGGCGGCGGCGAGAAAAGGATAGAGAAGCAGCACGCCCAGGGAAAGATGACTGCAAGGGAAAGAATCGATCTGCTGCTTGACCATGACAGTTTTGAGGAATTTGACATGCTTGTTACACACAGGTCCACAGCTTTCGGACTTGACAAGAAAAAAATTCCAGGAGACGGCGTGGTTACTGGTTATGGAACCATCGATGGCAGACAGGTTTATG
>DAOWFD010000159.1 GCA_030638185.1 Candidatus Aegiribacteria sp. | reverse complement strand
ATGAAATCGTTCCCTGCGCCGCTCATCTTTACGAATTCCAGTCTCATTCCGGTCTCCTGTCGGTTATCATCAAGAACTCAGCTGAAGCCTGAGTATTCTCCGGATCCTCTTCAAGTACAAGCCGGTATTCTGCTTCCGCTTCCGTTAACCGTCCTTCTGATGCGTACAGTCTCGCAAGGAGAAGCCTTAACTCAGACCTGCTTCCGCACCAGTAAATGAACGTCTCAATATCTTCAGCCAGATAATCCAGACTGTAACTTCCCTGAATATACAACTGAATGAGATCGTTGAGCATCTGTTCCGTCACGTGCTGCGGGCCTCCGGCTGATACTCCGAGGAGCAGAGCTCCGGAAAGCATATCGGGATCGTTAAACTCTATACCTGCATCGGCCAGGTATCCAGAAGATACCCTCTGGTCATACATGAGTTCCCTTGAGGAATCGTACCCGCTGTAACAGTGCCTGTACCTGTCAACGAAGAGGAACTGTCTCGGTAGATGTTCACCGTTGCCCTCTCCCACCCTGAAAACCCGAAGTGATGGACCCTGAAAAACAGGCGTCAGCGAAGAAAGCAGTTCGGGCATGTATTGCATCTTCAGGGCAACCGAATTATCCGGCACCTCGTCCAGGCCTGCAAGGTAAAGAAGACCTGAAAAACTGTCATCAAGCAGGAAATCGGCCTGATAGACAACTAACCTGCATTCCTTTTCCCGCATAAAGGCTGTAAGGCTATCCTCCGGCATGAATATGGTCCGCGCGAATCTTACGATTGTTCTCCGGTTGTCGCTGTTTTCAAAGAAAGTATGAGTAACAACAGGTCGCTCCGCGTAGGCGGAAACGAGTCCGGAAATATGCCAGAAACTCAGTATGGCCTCATCACTGTCGGTTTCCCGCTGTACCCACTGCAGGAATGAGTCCAGTTCACTGTCATTCAGTAATGATGATGAATTTCTGAACTGCAGGCCGGTTTTGGAGATCATCTCCGCGACATGTCCCGGAAATACAGATTGTAGAAGTATCAGCGACAGGGCAGGAACTATAAACCAGCTTTTTCGGAGGGACAGTGAAATAACCGGGATCAGTGCTATTGCCAGGAGTACAAGAAGCCTGTCAAAGAAAAGGTAACCGGCCAGCGAGAGAAACAGGAACCAGAAAATGAGCCTGCCTTTCTTCTCTCTGAAGAATACCCGTATTCCGGGTATCGCCACGGCAATGGGAACCCCGAACAGAAGCAGGAACTGCGCAGGTGTGGGGCTTGTGTACCCCGGAACCCAGAAGAGTCTGGCATCATCTGAAAGCAGTGATGGATCGGACGGATGGGAGAACATGAAACGAATCTTCGCTGACATGACAGCTGCCACGTGCCCGCTTGAACCCGGCCCGGTGAATGTCGAGAATATTGCGAGCAGGGTTCCGCAAAGAGGGATCCAGATGACCTTGGGTCGCTTCAGAACAAGAAGGACAGCCATCACTGAAGAAGGACTGATCAGGGCGCCGTCGTGCCTCATATGCGTTAGAAGTACCGCCGCGGATAACTGCGCCGCTGCAAGCCATATGCGTAAAACAAAGGGAACATCGTCCCTTCTGTAATTTCTCCAGTAGAGGTACAGAAATAGAAAAAATACTATAAATGCGGAAACCTTCCAGGCGGCAAGCGTAAAGAAAAGAACAGATCCTGCAGAAATGGATGAAATAAGGGTTTTCCCGGCTGTCGATCCGTCCCGTTCTCCATCCGAAAGCGCCTTTTCAGTAAGCCAGGCAAGCGCAACAAGCAATGGTAAGGCGACCGTTTCCCTGTAAAAGGATTCCCCCCTGGTCCGGAGCAGTGCGGGAAAGAGAAAAGCGTAAAGAGCAGAACCTGCCAGTGCGCAGGTGATACTGTAATCGGCGGCACGCATCCAGAGGTACAGAAGAGGAATGGTTAGAAGGGGAAAAAGGAGACAGAAGAATTTCATGAAATCATCAAAATCCCCGCCAGTTATCCTGTGTATCCCTCCGGCTATGTATTCCTCGAAAATGGAATTCTCGGATGTGATCATCCCCTCTGGATGCATCACGAGTGTATCCAGCCGTGGAATACCGCCCTCCTCGGAGATCATTCTTGCATACCTGTAGGATTGAGTAGTCTCAGTCTGCATCCTTTGTGAAGGGGGCATGACCTCCCGCGCGAACCAGGACCTGAAAAGATATCCGGTCGCAACCGCAATAATCAATGCTGAAACAACCAGCAGGTTCCTTATTCCTTTTGGCATTATTAAGAGGAGTCTTTCATCCGGGTAATGGACATTTGCGCGATGTTATCAGGAAAGGAGGCCTACATGACGTTTTGCGATTATCGTTGCCATCATTTTCAGGGTTTCAACAGGGCCTGCCCCTCCTATGGCAACAGATTCGATGCTTGGCCATTCGTATCGATTGAGAAGCTTATCCATATGCTCAGTCGATGCGATTGAAGGCAGATCACGCTTGTTGAACTGTAGTACGGTCGGGATCTCGGAAAGCTCAAGCCCATAGGATTCCATATTGGACTCGAGATCTTCAATGCTGTCAATACTCGCATCCATGCGTTCTGTCTGACTGTCCGCCACGAAAACGATACCATCAACCCCGTCGAGTATTACTCTTCTGCTCAGGGAGTAATAGGCCTGTCCGGGTACCGAATAGAGGTGAAGTCTTACCCTGTCATTCCCGATGGAGGCAAAATTGATCGGGAGAAAGTCAAAAAATACGGTTCTTTCGCCTCTTGTGCATAGTGTTACGAGCCTTCCACGGTGTTCCGGAGCAATTATGTCCCTGACTCTTCTCAGATTAGTAGTTTTTCCTGAAAGACCGGGTCCGTAATATACGATTTTGTAAGCTACCTCATTGACAGATCGATGCATTTATCCCCTTTTTCAAATGCTTCTTCTTACTGACTTATAGTATATAATTACCATCTTCTCTCCGATCAGCAAGGTCAAGTAGTATTGACGAAGCCATGGCACCTGTAATATTCACATTACCCTGAACGAGGTCAGGCGCTCCAAACAGCTGCTCGTCCAGAAGATAGCTCAATACGGGCCGGAGTCTTCTTGCCCCGATATCTTCGGTTTCCTCGTTAAGATAGTTCGCGACTCTTGCGACTTCGAGTGCCGCCTTTCTGTACAGCTTCAACTTGACCCCATCGGCTTCCAGTAGAGCGGAATACTGTTTGAGAAGGGAGTTTTCCGGTTCGGTAAGTATCCGGAAAAGGTCCTGCTCCGAAAGGGGGTCAAGTTCAACCCTCATCGGGAAACGTCCCTGAAGTTCAGGTATCAGGTCTGAAGGACTGGACCCGTGAAATGCTCCTGCGGCGATGAAAAGAATATGGTCGGTATTGACGGGGCCGTACCTTGTCTGGACGGTGCATCCTTCAACAATGGGAAGCAGATCCCTCTGAACCCCCATTCTGGATACCTCAGGTCCCTTGCTTTCGCTGAAACCGATGATCTTATCGATCTCATCGATGAAGATTATACCTTCCTCCTGGGCAAGCCAGAGACCTCTTGAAATATGATCACTGCCTTCCAACAACCTTCTCATCTCTTCATCCTGGAGCCGCTCCCTTGCCTCTTTAACGGTCAGGTTCTTTCTTTTTCGCCTGCTGCCCACCATCTTCTGCATGAGCTTCTTCAGATTCTCCCCCGCCGGATTGTCGAAACCTCCACCTGGTATAAGCGGCAATATCTCCATATGTGCCATCTGCTCAGGGAGGATCAGTTCGATTTCCGTATCATCAAGGAGCCCCTTATCGATCATTCGAATTATCTCACTGCTTGTTATAGAATCGTAACCGGTTTTCCTGAGTGCTTCAGCCAGTTTGATGTTTACAGCGTCTCTGACCTGCCCTTCTCGTTCTTTAGCGGCTATTTCCGCCTCTATGTTCACCGCATGACGGACAAGAGATCTGACCATTGATTCAACATCCCTGCCGACGTAACCGGTTTCGGTGTATTTTGTAGCTTCGACTTTTACAAATGGAGCACCTGTAAGATTGGCAAGCCTTCTGGCAATCTCTGTTTTACCTATGCCTGTAGGTCCCATCATTATAAGATTGCTGGGATATATCTCTGACCTTATATCGAAGGATGCTTTCCTTCTTCTGTAGCGATTTCGAAGGGCTATTGCAACAGCACGTTTTGCGTTGTCCTGGCCTATGACATGGCGGTCCAGCCATTGCACGATCTGAGCCGGGGTTAGATCTCTATCCATCAGGATAGCTCCTCGACCTGTATATCTCCGCCGGTATAGATGCATATCCCGGCTGCAATTCTTATGCTTTCACCTGCAATTCTTGCCGGCCCCATTCTAGTATGGGCATCCAGAGCCCTGGCGGCTGCGAGGGCGTAGGATTGTCCGGAGCCTACAGCGACAATTCCATCTTCCGCTTCAACTATCTCTCCGGAGCCGCCAATGAGCAGGGCATGTTCTCTGTCAATGGCGGCAATGAGAGCATGAAGCTGTCTCAGGTACTTATCAGCTCTCCATTCACGCGCCAGGTCCACAGCTGCCCTCGGGAGATTACCTCTGGCTGTCTCCAGTTTCTCTTCAAGCCTTTCAAGCAGGGCAAAAGCATCGGCTCCTGTACCGGAGAAACCCACAAGAACAGTACCGGAATATAGTTTTCTTATTTTTCTGGCCGTACTCTTGATTACGGTTTCGCCAAGGGTTACCTGACCGTCCGCAGCCATTGCTGCTTTGCCGTTACGGACTATCCCCACTACGGTTGTTGCATGAATCTCTTCGATCATGATCCTCCATCAAGGGTTTTGACCCACGAATATCTGCCGACACCTCTACCTGGGTCAGGTACGGATCCTGCATACGATGCGGGATCAGAAAGTATTCCGGAGAGAGTCGAATCGGAAACATTAGTGCTTTTACTAAGTGCGGCGTACATAAGAAAGGGTCTGGAGCCTTTCGCAGCCATCCATGCAAGGGCTTCCGGGGAAACCCTGTTCTCCTCGATCATGTACCATTCGGTCCATTCCCTGGTAACCTCAGGATCATCCTCAAGCATTCTCAGGGCGAATTCGCTTACTATCCGGGCTTCAGACTCATCTTCAAAGTATTCTGTAAGGATCAGACCAGCAGATATCGCCGACATGACATGTCCCTTTGACGCCAGCCTGATCATGCTGTCGATTATATTTCCCGCGCTTACGCTTTCTTTTAGATCAAGAACTGTGGAAGCATTCTGATCAATGGATTCAAAAAATATTAATAAACCGGTGTCTGAAAAGTTCACCCTGGCGCCTATCATGGAGTCCTCCAGAATATTCTTGAGAGTATTTCTTGCAAGCTCAGCCAGTTTCACCGAAAGTGGATCTTCCGGTATCTCCATGTTGTCAAGAATGTTCCATGCTCCTAAGTAATCGGAGAACAACAATGATACCTCAATCTTCATCCAGGCGAAGGGTATGGACCCATTATCAAGGGCATCGAAAAGGTTATTGTACTCCATCTTTCGCCTGTACCCGAAGGTGATATCCGTACTGGTAGCCATATTGGCAATTGAAAGAGAAAGCTGCATAAGCTCCTGATTACCCATTCCTCGGGCGGCGGCCAGCGCCTCTTCGGCAAGAGCCAGAAGAGTATCCGCGGCAGCCTGTGGCCCGTAGAGGCCATCTATGAGTTTCCCTACTATCATTGCTCTTGACGGTAGTACTTCAGACCAGGCATCCGGGAGTGTAATGAACAGCTGTTCCGCCCTGCCCAGAGCCAGCTGTACACTATCCGGCTCTCCTACCGCGAGGTAATGATAGGCAAGCCTGTGATATGCTGACACGTAGTTCTTCAGGAGCTGCACAGCCTGGTCACATTTGTATATGGAGGGATCCGTTACTCCGGTGAACCTGTAGCTTTCCATCAACTGCCATCCCCTGGCGCTGTTAACTGCATCGACAACGGGATACTCCGTAACCCTGAATGCGATGCCCTCCATCTCCTGGTAATGCTCAAGGAACTGCCGGCTTTCAGGCGCGACGGTACCTGCGAAATATATCTCACGACCGTGTAGAGGTCTGTTCTTTATCATGTTCAGGAGAACGAGATCCTGCATTGTAAGCGCGCCCTGATTGGCCAGACCTTCTGTGGGTATAGCTATGGCCATTTCATCGTCGGTTATTGCCCATGGCCATACCTGATCGAAAGTCGTACGAAGTATCTCCCCGTCAAGGGGTGATGTTTCAGCATGACCGTTCCTGTTCAGATGGAAGTAGTGCGGGCCCCAGACATAAACAGGATGCATAGAATCGATAAGTCCCAGATCGTCAAAACTAAGAAGCAGAGGATCCTTTTCCACCAGCTGCTGAACGTACCAGTTCGTGTTCATCAGGCTCAGGTTGCTCACTATGACATCCCTGCGTACCCCCAGGACTCCCTGGGCGAACCATAGTGGGAATGTATCGTTGTCACCGTTGGTTATGAGAACGGCGTTTGGAGGGCAGCTTTCAAGAAGATTGATGCCGTAATCGTGGGCAAAAAAGGATTCCGATCTGTCACATCTATAGAAATTCACTCCGAAGGATAGCGCCGGTATCAGCAATGTAACCCAGACCAGTCCGGATCTCTCCGAAAGGAAATCCTTGAATACGGAAACCAGCCCTATTCCTGAGAATATGGCGAAAAGGGCGAAAGATGCACCGAAGAAGTAGTCCCTCTCCCTTACTTCTCCCAAAGCTGTTGCCTCAAGTCCGGTCTTGAAATTAAGTATGAAGAATATGAAAAGAACGGAGGACATCAGGAACAGGAAGCCGAGATAGAGAAGCAGTTTGGGTCTCTTGATACCCAGCACTACCATTCCGTAAATAGCTCCGAATATCAGTATTATCTTCATGATCATGGATGCAGCGGAGCCAGCTGTATCACCAAGGTAACGGTCCCATCCGTTATCCACCCTTCCGGACTGCCAGGAGAGATACTTCAGATAAAGCTTCATCTGATCGATGAACGGGCCCTTTCTATCGAGGATCGAAGTACTGCCGTACTGCTCACGGGTGAAAGCCTTCTCGAAATCGGACCAGTGTGCGGTATCCCTTTCGTTT
>DAOWFD010000151.1 GCA_030638185.1 Candidatus Aegiribacteria sp. | reverse complement strand
GGCTCATCATAGAAGTTTCTGGAGAACCCATATGAAGGGCCAGTTCACAGTCAGGGCACTCGTTGTACGAAGCAGCGTGCACATATCTCTGGCTCACGAATCCATAAGGAATTGCACGGAGGAAGCACTGCTGTTCGATGCTCTTCTTCGTAACGGGTTATGCGAGAACAGGAGCAGGCTTTCGGAGCTTCTGGGGTATTCAAGGGCAAGGATCACCCAGATACTCAACCTTCTCAAACTTCCCGCGGAAATGCGGCAGAAACTCCTTCTAACAGATAATATCAGCGAATTCCAGCTTCGTCCAATAGTCCGGATCACGGATAAAAGGGCTCAAAGAAATATGTTCGACCATCTCTTAAAGGGTAAACTTACCGGTAGGCAGATGGCTCTCTTTGCCGATGAGAAGGATAGATATGACGAGGATGATAGTAAGCTGGTAGCTGATATAGAAGATCTCATGACCGTGGAAATTCAGCCGGATGAATCGGAGAAAACCCGTCGCGAGGACTACGAAGAATCAATTGATGAAGCACCTTCCAGTAGTGTTGTTCAGCCGACTTACACAGCACAGCTGATGAAGCTATTGAAACCCAGGGACATCGACTGGGAAAAGGAGCTGGAGAAGAGTGGTGTCAGCCGGATCGACCTGGAATTCCTGACAGGAATATTCAAACTACGAAACGGTCTTTACAGTGAAGCTGTGGATATCCTTGAGGGAGTTATAGAAGCGAATCCGGATTATACTCCGGCATATTTCTATATAGGCAAGTGTAAAAACCTCCTGGGAGATCCTATGGCAGCTGAGAATGCCCTTAGATCAGCTCTTGAACTGCTGCCCGAGGAACCGGATTATCTGGTGGAACTTGCAATAGTTCTTGAAAAGCTGAAAAGAGATACCGAGGCTTCGTCACTTTACAGGAAGGCCGGCTCAATTCGAAAGAAATCCAAGACGGGAGATGTCAGGTGAGATACGGGGCGTTCGTGCTGTTTTTTCTAATCCTGATCTCGTGCGCGAGGATGGCGGCTCCCGGTGGAGGACCTGTGGATGAAACCCCTCCGGAGATAGTTTCCGTTTTTCCCCCTCCAGGAGCCGGCTATACGGATCTGAGAAGAATAACCGTTGAATGGAGCGAAAGGTTGAATGAGGCTTCCGCAGCTGTTTTCATTTACCCGACAGTCGAATACAGCCTGGATGTAAGTGGTTCAACTATGAAGATTGAACTTGGAGCAGCCGTAGGAGAAGAACCGCTGGTAATTCACCTGCCGAAGGAGATCCGGGACAGGCGGGGCAATCGGGCGGGTATTTCCGAGGACCTGGTTTACAGTTCGGCGGATTCGCTTCCGGAGGGACAGCTGATTATCTCGATGGTCAGGCAGGGGGGAGGCAATCTCTCAGCGATTACACTGGTGGAGCTATATAAAGACTCAGTTCTTGTTCGTCGAACGATTCCGGATTCAACCGGTACAGCATGGATAAAATGGCTTGAACAAGGGGATTACAGTCTGCTCTGTTACGAAGATCCGGACAGGTCGTACCGGTGGAACTCCCAGCAGGAAGCCGGTATCGATACCTCGGTTACCCTTATAGAGAATGACAGCATGACTGTTGATTTCACGCTGACCGTTGTGGATACTGTAGGTCCTGTCCTTGCCGAGATAACAGCCTTCGACAGCTATCATGTACATCTGCTTTTCAATGAGGAAGTATCCTACGAATCATTCAGCAGGGGAGAGGTGGTTCTGAAGGACACTCTTGGAAATGAAATACCCGTTAACGGGTTTTGGCTGCTGGGGGGGCTTACAGGAAATAAGGTGGTACTTGAATCCTGCAGAATTCCCGATGCGGCAATCACTGCGTATGTTTCCGGTATCGAAGACCTTATGCTCAATTCCTCTTCATCGGATTCACTTGAGTTTTTCGGCGTTGATTCGATACCTGCGGACAGCCTCAGAATCCGCTCCTACTATCCTGCTCCTGGAGCGGACAATGCCGATCCTGCCGGTCCCTACAGCATTTCCTTCAACTACTGGATAGATCCTGATTCAATTACTGCTAGATTCAGCCTTAGAAGAGTAGCGGACAGCGTACTGGTTCAGGGAACTCTAACTGTAATAGATGGCAGGTCTTTTGAGTTCTATCCTGAACATCAGCTCATCGGCGAACAGCAGTACAGGCTTGAGCTGCTTCCCGGTTTATCGACAATGTGGGGTGATACACTCAGAATGCCCTTTACATGGGCATTTTCGGCATTATGGGGAGATGAGCCCGGTTCGATCAGCGGCAGAATCACAGGTTCGGCATCCCCGAATGTGAGAATGCAGATAAGCAGAACCGGAGGAGGAGGGGATGATGCGATAACCTACGCTGCAGTTCAGACGGGGGAATACAGGATCAACGACATACCGGTGGGACGTTATACGGTTGCGGCATTCATTGATACCGACGGCTCCGGTACCTGGAGCCCCATGGAGCCCTATGGAACGTTTCCCGGTGTGGTTCTTGTGCAACCGGGTCTTATCACGGGAGATGTGGACATTGAAATTCTGCCCTGAGGAGAAATTCAGCAGGAGGGATTGCGGAAGCTGCGGCACCTGCGCCGGAGTCTGCACTTCGCATGCTATAGAGATGTGCAACGGGTACCCGATTTTCAATAGTCGTCTCTGTATTGGCTGCGGCCACTGCGGAGTATTCTGCCCGGAAAACGCGTTTGGAATGGAACCTCTTCCCGGGAATGCAGCCACTGAGCAGCAGTACAGGTCACTTCTTGAAACCAGAAGATCCATCCGTTTCTATTCAGATATAGTACCATCGGAAGGTGAGATAAGTACATTAATCTCAGTAATATCTCAATCCCCTACAGGTATGAATCTACAGGGTATAACCGTTCGCGTGGTTCAAGGATCTGATGCTGTAGGCAGGCTTGTGAAACCTGTACGAAAGATGCTTAAGATTCTCTCGTTCACGGGTCTTCTTCATATTATCGGGAAAATCACCGGAATGTCGGATCATATTGGACGATTAAGAGGGGGAGAGGATATGATCTTCAGGGGAGCGCCAGTTGTGCTGTTCTTCCATGTTCCCCGAAAGAATGTCACAGGCTACACTGATGGAGTTATTGCCGCAACAGCTGTTATGTACCATGCAGTGTCTATGGGCATGGGTACTCTCTGGAACGGTGTGGCTGAGAAGCTCTATCCTTTTACAGGAGCATGGCACACTCCCCGGACCAGGGGAACAAAGCTTACCGCCGTCCTGTGCGTTGGTTATACTGACCTGGAACCGAAATGGAAGGCTCCAGCAAGGAACTACAATATTCTATAGATCTTGA
Organism: Candidatus Aegiribacteria sp.; assembly: GCA_030638185.1. Lineage (GTDB taxonomy): Bacteria > Fermentibacterota > Fermentibacteria > Fermentibacterales > JCC-6 > Aegiribacteria. The sequence continues at coordinate 120 of DAOWFD010000151.1, read as the reverse complement.
GCGTGATACCATCTTGTTATGATGAACTGTCGGAACTATTTAAGGATAGTGAGTTACAACTCGAAGACAATAATATTTCTAACCAGTTGTCACTCTTTAACTTATAATGGGACACTAGTG
>DAOWFD010000288.1 GCA_030638185.1 Candidatus Aegiribacteria sp. | reverse complement strand
AGGATACGAACACCGTCTATTATCTCTTCAAGAGGGAGGCCGGTTACTGCCTGTGAGATCTGCGTTACCTCATGACCTCCGGCCACTGTTCTCTTGAGTATTTCATGCAGATGGATCTCAGCGCCACCGGTTTCAGGATTCTTCGGATCCCTCCAGTTAAGAGCTAGAATGCGCATTTCAGGTATCCCGCTTCTTTCCGGCGATGATCCCGACGATGTAGCCGAGTCTCGGCCCCAGGAAGGATGCTTCTATTCTTCTTCTCAAGCTGCGGCGAAGCCTGTGAACAGGGGGCAGCAGAACAGGTCTCAGAGGCATCTTGATACCCAGTTTCATCAGAAGTTCCCGGAACATTCTGTAGGCGAGGGAGGGGGAAAAGAACCTTCCATAAGTGACTTCCGGCTCCAGGCCTGTTTCTCTGAGTAGTCCGGCAAGCTGTCCTTCCGTGAACTGGGTTTCCCAGCCCGCGAACCATACATTCATGGTAATGAGAGCCTTCTTTATCAGTGTGTAGATGTGAACTGTCTGGGGGACGTCAACAAGAACTATTCCACCTTCCTTTACTACCCTTGCGTTTTCACACAGAAGAGGCAGTGGATCGCGAAAATGCTCAAGGACTCCCTGATGAAAAACAAGATCGATGGAACCATTTCTGAAGGGCAGGGCAAGGGCGTCGCCGCAGACCAGCAGCAGATGAACACCCGCTCTTTGAGCTGCTTCCCTTGCGAGCCTGAGAGCTTCGTGGGAGTAATCAAGCGCTACCGAAACGGCACCGTTTTTCGCCAGAATGACGCTGTCCCTCGCGGTTGCAGCGCCTACCTCCATTACGACTGCGTCTCTGATATCCATCCGTTTGAGGAGTTCCTCAGGTATACGGCCATCGTTGTCGTAGATCTCGTCAAGGTCACGATCCCTTTTCCAGAAATCGTCCCAGTGTTTCCGTCCCGATGTTCTTTCAGCCATGCACGTAATCTAGACCTGGCTAGTGAAAAATCAAAATAGCTGGGGTCGAGTCTTTACTTTTAACATTTTGGTTTGACAGATGGGTCTGACCTCGAATCTTAGCATTCTTAGCAAAAGGGGTCAGGCCTCGATATAAGGCCTGACCCCTGGCTGATGACCACGTGGCTGATCAGTTTATGAGATCTCTTCTTCCTATCCAGTCGAGGTAGCCGTTACTAACCATGCTCCAATATCTATTCAGTCTCCTGGGTACCGATGCCCTGTCCCAGTCGGTAGGTCTGTAGGACCCAGGGTCGGGAACCACAAGGGAGCCGACATATGAACCCTGGTCGTAAACCTTCTGGATCTCTTCAGCTATCTCATCGATATCCTGCTGAGAAGCCACTCCGTTGGAAGTAGCCTTATAGAACTGTACGGTAACTCTAATAGGGAATTCCGGGTCCCTCCGGATCTCAAGACCATCTATCTCAGTGAAGGGACCTTCCAGTTCCCCGTGTCCTATAACGGCTGCTTCAACATCGGATGAACCTCTGCTGAATTCTCCTGCACCGAGCTGTACGCTTGCAGATTCGCAGCAAACATCGTCGAAATATGTACTCTGCGGGTTTCTCTGCTTCAAGGGAATCTGTATTAACAGAACCATATTGAGGTTACTCTCCTCAGATATTTCCGAGGGATCTCCACCACTGTTTGCGTAATCAACCCTGAAATCCGAAATTCTCTGTCCTGTAAAGCTTGCGCGCTCCCCGTTTTCATTAAAGAAAAGCCTCTGTCCCCAGCTCCAGGATCCCGGGACAGCGTCCCTGGTGTTATCTATTACCGTAACGCTTGTTCCCTCTCTCGTGACCAGAATGGTGAGTACAGCGGGTTCGCCCTCGTAGGACTGGTAATTGTATAGAACAGGGTTGAATATGGCGTTTCCGGAATCCCGAATTGGGAGGAATACCGCCTGGGCACTTACCAGAACAACGCTGTCCCTTTCTGCGAGAAGGCTGTGTTCACGACCTTCCCATGATTCCGAATCGTGGAGATAGTACCTGATATTGTCTACGAAATCCGTCAAAGATACAGGTGCCAGCTCCTCTCCTATCTCGTTGCCAACAAGCAGATAGAAATTCTCCGGATCCAGGTCCGCTGAAATGTCATGGAAATTCGGATATCTTATCACGGGCATACAGGCAAGGGAAGGGTGTTCCGCTCCGTTCTGATAACTGTGAACCTGTATTGTCATATCTGAAATATTTGGTCCCCAGCATGAGCCGGAGTAACGTCCAGTATCCTCCCAGGTTACGTTCACCACATCGAGTCCGTACCCACTTGCCATTTTTCTGACACTCTGGTCCCAGACCATCTCCGATACCCTTTGAACTACTTCCTGATAATTATCATCTGACGATCTACCCGGACAGAAGTATCCGGCAACCGAGACAGAGAGAATCATCAGTGATGTCATTGCATTCAGAAACATTTTCAACCTCCCATGTTGTTTTCACTGCTGTTACAGAGACTGGATTCAAATTATTCCATTGGAACAAGGTCGGACTTAACTATCTTACCCTTGCTGTCGTTTTTATAGTACTTTTAGCAATTGTTATTATTTAGTAAACGTTAAACTTGGCTTAATGTACAATTTCTTACTTTTCAGCAGCCATACCCGGGATAAGATGTTCCACTGAGTTCAAGGTTGACAGGGACTCAGGATATAGTTAATTGTTTATTGAATTGCAGTAATTGAAACCGTCAGGGAGGAAAAGATGAAGAAAAGACAACTCTTCAACCAGGGCAGAGGTCTACTTGAACCTGAAATGCTGCCTTTCTATGAAGTGGCGGAACTTAACAACGGTGACACGATGATGTTTCAGGGAGAACTTACCACGGATTTTTTCATCATCAAGTCAGGAAAACTTGAGGTCATCGAGGGAAGCGGCAGTAAGGCAGTTTGTCTTGACACCCTGGAAGCCAACGATGTATTCGGAGAAATCGCATTCTTTGATGAAGGGGAGCGGTCCGCCACTGTCCGATCATTGGGGAAATCGGTTCTGTACAGGATGACACGTGAGCATTTTGCCGATATGGCCACGACGAAACCACAGCTTGCTTTGGAGTATCTGGTTATCCTTGGACAACTGGTTTCGGGAAAGCTAAGAAGAATCGATAAAATGATAGCCGGAGTTACCGGAGATCAGAAGATAAAGAGGGATCCGGATCTGAAGAAACTGGTAAATGATATCAAAAGGGCCATGAAGAGCAAGAGGAATCTATTCTGATGAAATAAGCGGCGGAGCAAAACTCCGCCGCCTTCCGGAAATGAATTTCCCTAGAGTACGTTGAACAGCCTGAGATAATCGATAAGCTGGTACTCAAAGGACAGCAGATCAGCACCGTTGGTGAAAACGCTGTCAACGTAGAATTCAACGTAATGGTTGTTGCTCATCTGTACATACACCCAGTTGAAATCGGTTACCTGTACGGAATCGACCCATTCCAACGAACCGGGTTCCGGCGCGACGTACCCGTGAGTACCCCTCATGCACAGCTTTGTATCATGTCCCCCCGGATACTGTGATGGGTTATGATTGCCCGAGTAGATGT
>DAOWFD010000110.1 GCA_030638185.1 Candidatus Aegiribacteria sp. | reverse complement strand
CATACCGAAGAAAGTTCTTCAATACATCCCATCCTGCGTCTATTCCCTCCGAAACATAATATCATAGTTAGAAACGGGTTGTGTCAAAGCATTGAACGATTGCCGTACACTCTCGCCGGTAGAAAGAAACCTCGGCAGCCGGTTTTGCGGTTTACGGAAGAAGACGGATGGGTTTCAATATTCACTATGAGAGCCCAACGAGAATAGTGCAGTACCTTACCCCGGTTGTGCCGGGGGGCTTCAGCCCTGATTCCTCTTCGAGCCCGGTGGTTTACAGGTCCGGAACTGGCGAGACGGTCACGGTTGGTGAGGATGGTCTTGCGCCGGGCCACATTGTCCACTTCGGTGCCCAGGTATCGGTTTTCCTTGAGGATAGAGGAATAATTGGAACGCTTGACCCCGAAGACATGCTCATTCAATCGTGGTTCGACGGCCCTCATGTTTGCGCAATCCGGGAGAATGGGTTCTATCATCTTCCACTGAGGCTTTACAGGTGGAGCGGATCGGAGTGAAGCGGGAGTTCAAGAGCTGTTCTGATTAATTGACAGCGGTAACGTGAACGGCTATTATGCTTTCAAGCGATGGAATTGTAGAGGGAAAGCGCCTTCTTTCCTCTTTGAAGGTAGGAAGTCGTTTTCAAGTGGTTACGGAGCATGCAGTATGCCGAATAAGGAAATCAATAAGTTTGAGAAGGAACTGGAAAAACTAAGGTCGAAACCTCCCGGTTCAGAACTTGCAGCAGTACTGAACAAACTTGCTAACGTTGCTCTCCATTCAGATCCCCACGAAGCGAATACTTACGTTCTGGAAGCAAAAGATCTTGCGGAAAAGCTGAAATTGCCTGTAGAGCAGGCAAAAAGTTATAGAACTCTTGGAATTATCAACCGCGAGGCCGGTAACTTTGCTGAGGCGATGTCGTATTGCCGGAAGTCCCTGGAGATCTATGAAAAACTCGGGGATAAGAACAGTATGGCAATCGTTCACAGTACTATAGCCTTGACTTACAGTGATCAGGGTTTGGTTGACAAGACTCTTGAGCACTACCATGAGTCTCTCAGGTGTAAACAGGAATACGGTGCAGATGAAGATGAACTTGCCCTTTGCTACTTTAACATAGGAGCATGTTACAGCGGCCTGTTTCGGCTGGAACAGGCACAGTCATTCTATGAAACCGCGCGGAAGATCTGGGAGGAGTCCGGAAACCGCGAGCAACTGGCATACCTGTACAACAACTTAGGTTCTTTATACGGAAGAAAGGAAGAACTGGACAAGGCTCGGGAGTACTTCCGGAAAGCTCTTGATATCAGGAAAGAACTGGGAGACAAGAAAGGTATCGCAAGCACTCTGGGCAATTTGGGAAGTCTGCATGAAGACCTCGGCGACAGCGAATCAGCTCTGGACTTTTTCGTCAGGAGCCTTGAATTGCGTGAGGAGATCGGCAACAGAAGAGGAGTTGCCTACGCATGCAGTTGTTTAGGCGGGGTATACACTACTCTGGGGCGTCTCGATGAAGCTGAAGAACTTATCCTGAGAGGCCTTTCGATAACAAGGAATCTGAAGGTAAAGGACTGGGAAATACATTGTCTTGAGAATATTGTGAAACTGTACGAGGCAAAGGTGGATATGCAGAAAGCGCTCATGTACTCCCGGGAACTGAATACATGTCTGGAAGGGTTTATGAACGAGAAGAGCATGGAAAAGATCGCAAGGCTTCAGGTGCAGTTCGAAACAGAGAAAAAGCAGAAGGAAGCCGAGATCTACCGTCTGAAGAATGTTGAGCTTTCCAGTATGAATTATCAGCTTCGTGATGCCCTTGCTGACGTTAAGAAACTTCAGGGTATGCTTCCTATCTGTGCTTCGTGCAAGAAAGTTAGGGACGATGATGGTTACTGGCAGCAGATAGAGTCCTATATCTCCGATCACTCCGAAGCTAAAATCACTCACGGGATATGCCCCGAATGCATGATCAAACTTTACGGCAAGGACTTCACCGGGGAACAATCCGGGAAGTAGAGCCTGCAGGAGGTTCAATCGTAAAATACTTATTCGCTATAACATTATTTTTCGCATGCTCATTTTGTTAATGACCTGTGGAAAAAGTGATCAGGACGCTGATTCCGGTTTCATACAAAATCAGGTTTCGCAGCGACAGATCGTATGAAGAAAGCATCCCATAATGAGGAAATTAAATGATATTTCTATCCTTAAAAGGAACACCCTATGAAGTTGGTTTTCAACATGGTAAAAGATTAAGAGATCTGATTTATTACAATATTAGATTTTACTGTACATCATATAATAAAAAGCAACATGACAATTATTTATTAGAGAAATATTCAGAAAGACTCGAAAACGAATTTCCTGAAATAGCAGAAGAATTGAAAGGAATTTCAGATGGTTCAGGATTTTCATTTAAGAATATTCTACTATTGAACCTAGGTCCAATCTCTACAACATGTTCAAATTTAGTTTTTAACTCAGAAGATGGAATTATCCTTGGTCATGTCAACGATCAACGAGGAATGACACAGAACGTTGTTTTCTATATTTCATATAAGAATGATAAAGAAATTATTGAAATTTCCAGTGCTGGTAATATCGTTATGGGTGCAGGCGTATCTTCCGATGGCCTGGCGATTTCGCATTCGGCAGCTTACTCAAAAGGATTCACGAATACAGATGCATATTTGAATTTTGGGTTGTTGCGAAGAATTATTCTTTTTAGAGCTTCAAATATTCAGGAAGCGAAAAACATAATTGAATCAAATCCGGTGAAATCAGCAGCAGACAATATAATAATCGTTGATAGTTCAGGAGATTCCATTGTTGCAGAAGTTTTACCTGATGCAGTTGAGTTCCGTTATCCTGAAAACGGGAAGCTGTACTGTACGAACAGATCGTTAAACTCAAATATCAGAAAGATTCTGGATTTGGATGCTTTTGAAAAAAACGATCCAGGAGTAAATAAATTGATTAGTAGAGAGAAATATTTCGAATCAGTATTCAAGGATAATGAGAAATTTTCAATTGAACTAATGAAAAAAGTTTTGACCTGCAGAGATGATGGGATTAAAGTTTGTAGTGAAATAAGTTGTTGGGCAGCAATTATGCAGCCAAAGAAATTTCAGATGATGATTGCTGATAGATTCCCGGAATGTAGTAACTTTAAGATTGTTATTAGCGATATAAATACGAACTATTTGACTAATTATATCATATACTAGAATTGTAATTGATATATTTTGCTTTAAATCAACAACATCAAATAACCGATTACGGAATTGGAGAGAGCAATTTTGTAAGCCTCTCCAGATGAAAGACCAACTTGCCATATTTCGCTGAAGTGAGTATGTGATCATTCCCGAGATCAAACAGACTATCAGGTGTCTTCGTCTCAATCTTGATGAAATGAAAAGGGGTTACGAGAATTGAACCCCCTTTTTCGTTAGAGAGATTTTAGAAGTTTCATCAGGGCAATGGTTCCGGGGTCGTCAACCCCATAATTAGTCCAGAGTCTGTCCAGTTCAGCCTTTACTTCTGCAAGAGTTGGTTTTTCCCCGAACATTAATGTGATCCTGTACAGCATCGCTTTGTTCAGATAACCCTGGTAAATGCAGGGAGCTATAAACGGATTTCTGCTCCACACTGCCTGATGCACATAGGCTTCGCCCTCTGATAGAATGGATATAAGGTATTCAATACCATCAACAAGTACAACCAGCCAGTCTCCGGGCCAGTCGAGTTTGCAGCTTCGGATGATATCGCATCCCTTGAAGGTTGAATCCTCATCATGACAGTGAAGAAGAACCGTAACTCCCCGGGCTGCTGCTTCTTCAATTGGTTCCCGGAGTCTTCCCATTGGAAGAGTATCAGCATCCAGTAGCAGGTTGGATTCAGCAGAAGCTATCATGACCGCAGCTTTGGCGTATACCTGGCGAACGTTGGAAAGGCGGTAAACCCCCTCTTCCGGGGGAGCCGATGACATACTATGCAATTCCTTCTTCAGCATAGTACCGGTATACTTCAGGCCATAAACCTGCTGTTCTATGTATTCCTCAATTGGAAGGGCGGAATACAGGCGGCTTTTCCCGCTGTCATCAAGCAGAATTGCTCCTCTTGATTCAAGGGTTTCCAGGATTTTATAGGTATTTGGAACAGGTTTGCCAAGAACCTTGGCAATCTTGTATCCAGTGCTGCCCGGCTCTCTTACAAGAGCCATATAGACATCGGCCTCAATTTTGGAGAAGCCCACCTTTTCCAGCAAATCGGCAACTTTTATTGACAGAATATTCTCCTTCCATTACCAATGGACAATACAGAAAGAATCTCTCTGTTGTCCAGAACCATCTATCTCAGCATTGTGATTATGCTCACAGAGCTGTCTCCAGAATCGGATTCAACCATGATGTAGTAAATGCCTGTTTCTACAGGAGAACCATCGCGATTGAACCATACCCCGATTTCTCCGTATGCATAACCAATCGTTGTAAGATCAAGATAACCGTTCCCGTCGATGTCTGCTGTTCTTGTCATATGAGCGCCACCCAGAGAACCTTCAACGAGATGATCAATCCATCCGGGAGTAGTTTGTCCATCATTTTCCCACCAGCGGACATCATTGCAGGTCAGACCACAACCGGCCAGATCCAGGTCGCCGTCCAGATCAAAATCTCCCCAGCATACCGATCGTCCCCCGGGCATGGTTGTACATACATCATACCTCTGCCACTGATCCGGATTACCGTCATTGTTCTTCCACCAGCTTACAGCAGCAGTTCCACCTCCTGCAGCCAGCAGGTCAGTCAATCCATCCTGATTCACGTCCACAAAGTGTACTTCGTGGGGATTTACAAAATCGTCGGAAACCACAAATGGCGTCCAGGAAGATCCCTCTTCTCCCAGAAAGCACAGGATTTGAT
>DAOWFD010000171.1 GCA_030638185.1 Candidatus Aegiribacteria sp. | reverse complement strand
GAAATGGTAACATCTGGGAACCGATGAGTCGTTTTGGGAGCAGGTATGCAATTTCGGAAAATGCAATTTCCTATTGCAGTTACTTGATTTCATTGTTAAGAACCCCCTATTTCCCTGCTGTCCAGGGGATATTGAAACTCACACATTCCGTACTCGTGAATCGACGCCAGAACCTGCCTGTACTCGAGTATCTTCTCCCATAGCAGAGATGCGGAGATGTGCATGAAAGTGTACCCCGTGCCGCTGCCGAAGCACGTCTGTCCGTCCGCCAGATCGTACCACTGAACTTCTTCCGCGAAAGATGCCCACAGATAGACAGATTGAAGGAAGGCTTCGTGACTTTCCCTGAAAAGACCGGGCATTCCCTCAACGTTGACCAGTGAGTTTTCCAGTTCAATGCTGAGGCGTTCCAGTTCACTTACAAGTGAATCGAGATAGGAGCTTACCCGTAGTTTTATCTCAATGTTAGCATCAAATGCATCGTAAGCGTAGTCGTAAAGAGTTTGCCTATGGATATCGGGGGGATCCATGGCGTCAGCCGGAGCAAGGGAGGGAATAAGTAACAGGATTATTGATATCTTCAATTGTCTTTGCAGGCTTATAGAGTTGAGCATCATATGTAGAGCACTCCTTCCGAATTCTGTTTTTCTTCAGAGAAGACAATAGCTCTGAATTGACCGATTTGTGATTCATGCTTCTATAATACCTGATCCGGCCTGATCAGTTCAACTGTTGCTGGAAATCCTGTATGTTATATGAATCAATTTTGTAATGTTCTCGGTGTACTATTATCCGGTTAATATGAAAGGTAGAAGATGTTTCCATTCTCAGGAATAGTCGGCCAGGATGATGCAAAACTCGCGCTGGCCATAGCGGCGGTCGATCCGGGCATGGGAGGAGTTCTCCTGTCCGGCATGAAGGGTACCGGTAAAAGTACTCTCGTTCGTTCATTCGCAGATATACTTCCTGACCGGAAAGTGATTGAAAACTGCCCGTACGGCTGCGCGGGAATAAACGACGGATTCCTGTGCGATGATTGCAGGAAAGCCCTGGAAAACGGTAATCTTCCTGACCCCATCAGCAAGAGACCCGAGCTGATAACGGTACCACTGGGGGTTACCGAGGATCGTCTTCTTGGAACAATAGATGTGGAGCTTCTCCTGCGCGAGGGTGTGCAGAAATTCCAGCCGGGGCTCATGGCCAGAGCCAACAATCAGATCCTCTATGTTGATGAGGTGAACCTTCTGCCGGACAACATCACCGATGACGTTCTTGATGCCTGTGCCAGTGGTTTCAACACGGTTGAGAGGGAGGGCATTTCAGTAACCCATCCGGCAAGGTTCATTCTTATAGGCACCATGAACCCGGAGGAGGGCAATCTGCGACCCCAGATACTGGACAGGTTCGCAATGTCCGTTGACATCAGGACAGAAAGGGAACCCGGCATGAGAATAGAGATAATTGAACGGACACTGGCTTACGAGAGTGATCGGAAGCGTTTCAGCCGGGCTCATAAGAAAGCCGTATTGAGATTAAGGAAAACCATATCCGCAGCTCGCTCAAGACTTCATGACATAAAACTTCCATGTGCAGCAATAGAAACGGTTGCCGAGGCAATGTCCGAGCTGAATGTAGACGGCCAGAGACCGGATCTTGTAATGATAAGGGCCGCAATTGCCTGGTCCGCTCTCGAGGGAAAACCTGAAGTGAATTCTGATGCCCTCCTCAAGGTGGCTCCGTTGTCTGTATGTCATCGAACAAGATCAGGAGGAATGAACCAGCCTCCCTCCAGGGATGAGCTTATCGAGCAGGTGAAAAACCAGGCGTCCAGAATCTGGAAGTCGAACAAAGGAAGTTACTACGACCCTGAAACCATTCTGACTGACAGGGGCTGACGGATTTGCTCGGGAAAGATATTCCCTTCTCGGCCATCCAGGGCCTGGATAAAGCCAAGCTTGCCCTTCAGATAATTATGACTGACCCCGCGCTTGGAGGAGTACTGATATTGGGCACAAGGGGGTCGGGCAAGAGCGTCATAATGCGATCTGCCCGTTTCCTGCATCCGGAGCTGGATGCTGACCAGGCCATTGTCAGGGTTCCTCTGGGTGTCACCGAGGAGAATCTGACCGGTAGCCTGGACCTTTCTGCCATACTGCGCACAGGAGAAGCGCGGCTGAATCCCGGCCTCATTGAAAGAGCTGACGGCAGGATACTTCTTATAGAAGACGTGAATCTGCTGAATGACAGGCTTGTGGACCTTATCCTTGACTGTGCTGCCAGTGGAGTGCTGACCGTTGAACGGGAAGGCATCTCAGTATCAACCACCAGCCGATTCAAACTGCTTGCCACAATGGATCCGGATGAAGGCAGACTGCGCCCCCAGCTTCTGGACCGATTCGACCTCTCGGTGGAAATCGGCAGCCTGGAAAGCGGTAAGGAGAGGGTAGATCTGATCAAACGGCTGCTTGCATTTGAATACATTGGAGAGAAGGCGGCAGCAGGATATCGCCGGAAGGATATTATTCTAAGGGAGAAGATAATCAAGGCTCGAAGAAGGCTTCCCAGAGTGGGTGTCAAGGTAAGATCCCTGGCTTCCATAGCTTTCGCGATGAGTTATCTGGAGATGGATGGAAACAGGCCTGAGATCGTTATCACACGGGCAGCGGGATCCCTGGCTTCCCTGCGGGGACGGACGAAGGTGATCTGGGATGATGTCCGGGACACCGCCGTTCTGGCAACAGGTCATAGAACACGGAAAGGCGGTCTCGAGGGGCCTCCATCCGAGAAAGCTCTTATCAGCGCTCTCCGGGCAGGATGGAGTATCGGATCGAAACATGGGGCATCGGATATACTTCTCCGACTGTGGGATTCCCGAAGCAGAGTTTTCGCTTCAATATCTACTGCCCTGGATTCCAATGATGACAGTGCAGAGGATAATTGGAGTGACGAGATGAGACTGCTGAACAGGGGTGACGGAATGTTCACAAGCAAGTTCCCCGAGTTCATGGAAAGCAGGATTGTCAAGAAACTTGTAGACAGGATTTCAATAAGTTCACAACCGGGGTCCCTTGGGTCTAAAAGTACCAGGATGAAACCATCTGTTGAGCAGACGCGTGGAAAACCTGTCCGTGTTGTTCCAACCGGTGATGTCGGGAAAATGAATGTATACCAGTCGGTCATAGCAGCTGTCACAGGAGGGGAGAAACTTCCTTTGGTTCCACTTGAGAAGCGCTGGTGGCGTGCCTGGGAGAGGAGTTCGCGGCCAAGGGCTGTTGTTATGATCGTTCTTGATGCCAGCAAATCATCAAGCGACTACCTTTTCGGTTTAAGCAAACTTCTCAGGACTCTGTTTGAAGATCACTTTGATCCCATGTCAAAAGTGGGGTTGGTCTCCATGCACAAGGGCAACCCCGTGCTTCACTTCAAACCGACAAGGAACAGGCTCCGCGTTTACGGAAGGGTTGCGGAGCTGGTCTCATCCGGCTACACGCCGCTGGCAGAAGCACTTATGATTGCAAGAAGAACTCTCAAAAGGTGCAGCACTACATCCGGCAAAACGGGAAGCTTCATCCTTCTGGTGTCCGACTGCGCCCCGGAACCTCTTCCTCTGGGCTGTCCGGACCCTTACGAGAGTGAGCTTTACGAAGGGGTCAGAAAAGAAGCTCGTATGTGCGATGCTGACCATTTACCGATTCTTATCATTGATCCCATGAATTACCCATCTATAACGAGCCTGGAAATCTTTCCGGGCAGGCGTCTTGCCAGGTTCGTGGAGAAGGTTACAGGGGGTATGCTGATTCACATGCCTTCCAGCCTTCTGGACAGTGACAACCTGATAGTAAAGGTAATCACTTCCATAACCGGTAATAATGAGTATGAAACAATCGCCAGAACACTGGACCTTGAAATCGAAAAGTATTCGAGCACGACACCCTGGCTGAAGGGTTAGCCTCGGGATCTTTGCGGTATTTAATTATACTGAAGGAGGCAATAAACCATTCCGCAGGCCGGGTTTCTCAGTTACTAAAATATTTAACATGCACTCACTCAGTTCACTTATGTTGAATGGCTTTTTGATAATGCCGATGAATCCGTAATCCTGGAAGTTAACCATTACAGGATTGTTTGAGTATCCACTTGAAACAATAGCCTTTATATCTTTATCTATTTTACGCAGTCTGCCTATTGTTTCCTGTCCGCCCATGCCTCCTCGTATAGTCAAATCCATAATGACACCGTTAAAGGGTTCTCCCGATTCCATTGCGGATTTGTACAGCTCTATTGCTTCGTTTCCATCACTGGCAGTGATGGTACTGAATCCCAGTCTGGCCAGCATATGAACAGCAACCATCCTCACTGGCTCATCGTCATCCATCACCAGGATTTTCCCCTGCCCTGTTATAGTACCTTCTTTCTTTTTAATCCCCTCGGTAGGTTCTTTTTCGGAAGCGGGAATATAGATGGAGAACATCGTTCCTTTGCCGATTTCGGACTCCACGGTAATCAAACCGTTATGCTTCTTGATTATGGAATATGCGGTTGCGAGGCCAAGACCGCTTCCTCCGTCTTTTGTTGTGAAATACGGGTCGAATATGTTCTGT
>DAOWFD010000139.1 GCA_030638185.1 Candidatus Aegiribacteria sp. | reverse complement strand
TAATGGTTAGAATGGTAACTGCAGCTTCTGCAGAAGAGATCTCTCCCGTTGAGGTAACCAGCCCTGCGGAAATTCAGGAGGAAGCAACTCATAACCTGGTCCCTGCCGAGGAGCCCGACGAAGTCGAGATCATCGAGGAACCGGAAGTTGAAGAAATCCTTGAGAATCCGGTAGAAGAAAATCCTGAAGAGATCGATCATCAGGAGATCCCTGAGGAGAATCCGCCGGAGGACCCGCCCGAGGAGACTCCTGCTGTTGAAGAAGGTTTCGCATCTGTCAGCGGAGAGGGATCGGCGGGGGCAGGCGCTCCCGGACCGGGAACCTACGAATCAAGAGTATTCAATGCCGTAAGAAGGGAATACAGGACATCAGTAGATCCCGAAAGGTCCTACAGGATAATCCTGACCGTTAATCCTGACGGCACTGCGAATATTGAAGTTATCAGAAAGAGCGGTACTTCAGCCTTTGACAGGGCTGTGGAGAACGCCCTTGCCATGGCGCAGATACCTCCCATGCCACCGGGACGTAGCAATCCTGCCGTGATAAACATCGAATTCATTGGACCGGAGTGATAAAGTGAGAATTCCATACTTGGTGATTCTCCCGGTTCTTATCACAGGCACTTCATCACCGGACAGTTTTATTCCCATGACTCCCGTAAGTGCGGAGTGTATTCCCGTTTCAGTGAGTGTTGAGGGTGACAGAGATCTCGTTGATACAGCATTGAATCAGCTTATTGAGGATATCGACTTTTCCGGGTTGTTGATCACATCTGATGTAGGATATGCGGAAGCAGATGTTGAAGTGACGCGCTCACTTAATGGAATTGAACTCCGTGCGGAGGTTACATCCGGAGGAGAATCCCTTCTTGCAAGAAACTACTCCGGAGAGAATATCTATTCGCTGGTACATGCCTTTGCGGATGACCTTGTATATGACCTGACAGGCGAGGAAGGCATCGCTTCCACCTGGATCGCATACGTGACAAGAACTTCATCAGGTTACTCCCTTTCTGTAAAGTCACAGGATCCAAGGAGTACCAGGAACGTGATGTCCGATGAGGATGTTATAACCACACCGGCCTGGTCTCCCGATGGCGACAAAATAGTTTTTACGTCATTCAAATCGGGGAATGCCGACCTCTGGTGTTATAGCTTTTCGGAATCTCGGGCAGAGAGGATACTCAGTATGCCTGGCCTGAATTCCTCTCCAGCATGGAGCCCCGACGGCGATGCTATAGCCCTGACACTCTCAATGGGTGGGAACATTGACATTTACCTTCTCGATCCAGGCACCGATAAAACGACTCGCCTGACACTCAGAGGATCAATTGAAACATCGGCAAGCTTCTCCCCGACCGGCAGGCAGATAGTATTTACTAGTGACAGAATAGGCTACCCTCAACTCTATATAATGGACAGTTCGGGAGGTACAGCTATCAGGACTACAAGTTCTCATGGTTACTGCGATAGCCCCTCATGGTCACCGGACGGCGACAGGATTGCGTATACCGCCCGGACCGGAAGGGATTTCCATATATTCGTTATGGATTCAGACGGCTCCAATATCCGCCAGGTCACCTTCCAGGGATCCCTTAACGAAGATCCTGTATGGGGGCCGACTGGAAGACATATCGCTTTCAGCAGTGATATGGACGGAGAGAGAGCCGTGTATGTTATAGAACTCAATGGGCTTACGATTAGAAAACTATCCTATGGAGGTGACAGCTACTGTCCCACCTGGTCGCCTCTTGGATTCAGATGATTGACTATAGTCTCTTTAGGCGGGAGTGAACTATGAATACTAGATTGATGACCATATCGGTCGCTTCGATACTGATCGCTACGGTGATGTCCGGCTCCGGATGCAGGCCAGGTGACACAACACTTGACGGCCATGACACGACTACCGTTATTGTTGTTGAAGAGTTCTCCGATACCCTTGTCGGTGTATGGGACACTGATACTTTGTCAACATCCACCGATATACTTCTCGTTCATCAGGAACACCTTAACGATGTCTTTTTCGATTACGACAGTGACGCGCTTTCCGGGGATGCCCTTGAGATTTTGATGGAAGATGCTTCGTACATAATGGAAACTGGCGGTTTCAGGGTCCTTTTAGAAGGACACTGCGATGAAAGGGGCACCATAGATTACAACCTGGCTCTGGGGGAGAACAGGGCACTTGCCGCATATAACTACCTCGTTAACTACGGGGTTGATACCGACCGATTGGAATATGTAAGCTACGGCAAGGAAAGACCCTTTGATCCTGCCCATAATGAGCAGGCATGGGGACAAAACAGAAGGGCCCACCTTCGCGTTCTTCCAGGGAACTGATCATGCTTCGCCTGGTAATCGCGTCGATTTCGGTTCTACTACTGTCTACAGGCTGTTTCGGTTACTGGTTTCATACACCTGAAGAGATTGAGAATATCAATGCCGATCAGCTGAGAATGCAGGAGGATATAGGAGCACTTACCCGTGCTGTTGAAGACAATGAGGTCCTTCTGAGAGGCCTTCAGGCTCAGTCGGGGACCAGAACAGCGGATCTTGTTGATAGACTTTCTGCACTTGCCGATGAACTTGACCTTGCACTGATGAGGCTGGGCAGCAGCACCGATGTCACTGTGCAGGATACCACCGCCGGACCCGATGCGCAGCTTCTATACAACGAGGCGTACAGGCAGTTCCATCAGGGAAGTTTCGAGATCTCGGCAGAAGGTTTCATGGAGCTCCATGACAGGTATCCGGCATCCTCACTTGCGGACGATGCCCTTTACTACATGGCCATCTGCTGGGAAGAGGCCGGACAGTCGCACAGGGCGATTGAAGACCTTGTAGCCCTATACTACATGTACCCGAATTCGGAATGGGCACCCGGAGCTGTTTTCAGGGCTGCTGACATATACCATCTCCATGGAGCCCCTGGAGAGAGGGACAGGCTCTTTGACCTTCTGCTGTACAGGTATCCCGGTAGCGATGAGGCAGCCCTGGTACGGGAACTGTATTACGAATAGAAGGAGAATGGCAGGTACCTCCCGAGAGATCAGCAGGGATTTGAAAGCCTCCGGTATCCAGGCGAATGTTTTTCGTAAGCTTTGACGTAAAAACCATGTCAGAGCATATTCGCACCTGCGCAGATTAATGTATTGCGGGAGTGGCGGAATTGGCAGACGCGCCAGATTTAGGATCTGGTAAGCTTGACTTGTGGGGGTTCAAATCCCCCCTCTCGCACCATCTATAAGAAAACAGGGAAGATTGATAAATGTTTGATATCATCAAGTCGGAAGACAACAGAAGAACAGTTCTCTTCACCGAGTCGGCTGAAAGGATAAGCGGACTGTTCAGGAAAGTACGAAGGCAGATCTCCAAAGATCTTGAAATGCCCGGTTTCAGACCGGGAAAGGTCCCAAAGTCAATTATCGATAAACAGTATGGAAACATGATAAAGGCTGAAGTCGCGGACAGCGTAAGGCAGGATTTTACTTCCAGACTTCTTGAGAAGGAGGACTGGATTCTTGATGATAACGATCCCGAAGGCAAGATAGAACTACCTGTGGATGGCGATGCTTACAGTTTTGAAATGACGTTTTCTCTCTTCGAAACACCCGAACCCGCAGGTACAGATGGCATCAAGATAGAGATACCTACCCTAGACCTCGAAGACGCTGTTGAGAAGGCAATTGAATCATTCCGCGAGAATATGATCAGTTTCGAGACTGTTGACAGACCTTCCGAGAATGGAGATCTTGTACTGCTGGAAGCATGTCCCGCCG
This sequence comes from Candidatus Aegiribacteria sp., assembly GCA_030638185.1. Taxonomy (GTDB): domain Bacteria; phylum Fermentibacterota; class Fermentibacteria; order Fermentibacterales; family JCC-6; genus Aegiribacteria. The sequence continues at coordinate 3,927 of DAOWFD010000139.1, read as the reverse complement.
AAAACACCGAAGAAACTCAGAAACTCAACGTCAGAATTGGAGAATCGCAGATTGGCACCGGTTTCGACGATCTGGTTAAAGGATCAGTTCCGGATTTTGAATTCTCGGCAAAGATGGACAAAGATACTTCTGATGGGAATAAACCCCCTGTGCACAGGTTCCGGGTAACCGAGGTAAAACGCCCCGTTCTTCCGGACCTTGATGATGAATTCGCAGAAAAGGCCGCTGGTGTCAAGAACCTGGAGGAACTCAGGAAAAAGGTTGAGGAGAGTGTCAGAGCCCGTTACGACCAGGAGATTGCATATCTCAAGGAGAGGGCTGTTATTGACAGTATTCTGGAAAGCAACCCCTTTGATCCGCCAGGATATATGGTTGAGAATCTTTCACAGGACTACGTAAGCAGGCTGGGTGAAGAAACCCCGGGACAGGAAACGTTAACCGCTGCAAAAGAGCTTGCTCTGAACAAGGTACGTGAATATCTCATTCTCAGAGCCGTTGCGGAGAAGGAGAAGATCGAAATCACCGACGAACTGATCGAGAATGCAAAAAGCCTCGAGGAATCAGAATCAACTGTCCGTGACAGATTGAGGAACAGAAAGGCCATGGAACTAATTCTGGATCGTGCCGATATTACTGTAAAGGAACCACAGAAAAGCGGTGAGACTGAATCTGATAAGAAAGACAGACCGGATTCGCCATGGCGCTGGATACGGGTTGAAGATGAAAAACGGGAAACCTGTGACGAAACAGCTGGGAAGGAAGAGTCCTGATGCCATCAATTGTGCCTTTTGTTGTAGAGCGAGAAGGGAACAGGGAAAGAGCCTACGATATCTATTCCCGTCTTCTGAAGGAGCGCATCATATTCGTCGGCGATACCCTTGACAACCAGTCTGCCAGCCTGATAGTCGCGCAGCTGCTGTTTCTGGAAGGTGAGGATTCCAAGAAGGATATCAATATGTATATAAGCAGCCCCGGAGGTATGGTCTCCTCAGGGCTGGCGATATACGATACGATGCAGTTCATAAAACCACCCATGGCCACATTCTGCATGGGCACAGCAGCCAGCATGGCTGCCGTTATTCTGGCTGCGGGAGCTGAGGGCAAACGGAATATTCTTCCACATGCCAGAGTGATGATCCATCAACCCATGGGAGGAGCTCAGGGACAGGCCAGTGATATAGAGATACAGGCGAGGGAGATGCTTAAACTCAGGGAGAAACTGAATATCATTCTCGCCGAGCACACGGGGCAGCCTCTTGAGAGAATAGCTAAGGATTCAGACAGGAATTTCTGGATGGATGCCCAGGAAGCGGTTGACTACGGTATTGTAGATAACGTGCTTACATCCAGAAGCTGACGGGAGCTCCGTATGGCAAAAGAGAAGAAATGTTCATTCTGCGGAAGGCCGATCGGCGAGGTCAAACAGCTGATTCAGGGCCCTGGAGTGCATATCTGCGATGAGTGCATAAGGTACTGCGGTGAGCTTGTCGATTTTGAAGGTGATCATCAACTCGAAATACCTGAACTGGTGCAGGATGACCTTCCCATACCATCGGAGATCAAGGCTCAGCTGGATGAGTACGTTGTCGGCCAGGAGCAGGCCAAGAAAGTTCTTTCGGTAGCGGTTTACAATCATTACAAGAGACTCCGGACCATCAGGGAATCCACAGAAGTGGAGCTTGAGAAAAGCAATATTCTTCTCATGGGACCTACAGGTGTGGGAAAAACTCTTCTTGCAAGAACCCTTGCCAGGATTCTGGATGTTCCGTTTGCCATTGCCGATGCCACAACCCTGACCGAAGCCGGATATGTTGGAGAAGACGTCGAGAATATTCTGCTGCGCCTGCTTCAGGTGACCGACATGGATGTAGCGACAGCGCAGCAGGGAATCATCTACATAGATGAGCTTGACAAGATCTCCAGAAAGTCTGAAAACCCCTCTATTACGAGAGATGTATCGGGTGAAGGAGTACAGCAGGCTCTTCTAAAGATAATAGAGGGTACCGTTGCCAGTGTACCCCCGCAGGGAGGAAGAAAGCACCCCTATCAGGACAATATCCTGGTTGATACCACCAATATCCTGTTCATATGCGGGGGGGCGTTCAATGAACTGGAAAAGATAATCGAAAAGCGCCTTAAAAAAAGCTCCATTGGTTTCGGCGCTGTTCCTGGTCCGATTGACCAGGCGGAAAATAATGTATTTGCACGTGTCGAATCCCATGATCTCGTAAAATACGGCCTTGTGCCGGAGCTTGTTGGAAGGCTGCCTGTACTGGTCGCACTCGATGACCTGGATATTGATGATCTTACAAAAGTGCTCACTCAGCCGAAGAATGCCCTTGTACGCCAGTACCAGTACCTCTTTGAGCTTGAAGATGTGGAACTGGAGTTTTCAGAGGGGGCTCTTGAAGCAGTAGCAGAGAAGGCAAAAAAAGCCGGAAGTGGAGCAAGGGGACTCAGATCCGTGCTTGAGGGAATTCTTCTGGAACCAATGTACGATCTGCCCGGTCTGGAGAACGTAAGAAAACTCGTAATCTCACCGGAAGTGGTAAGAGGAAAAGCTCGACCGAAGGTCGTTAAGACGAGGAAGAAGAAGGAATCCGGAAAAGTCGGCTGAAAATGGTCCTATAATGTCTTCCCTTAATATAAGGTTTTTGAGAAGCTGTCCGGGGCCCGAACACCTGCCCCTTGACGAACTCCCGGAAATCTGCTTTGCCGGCAGGTCGAATGTGGGAAAATCATCTCTTTTGAACAGGCTCAGCGGAGATCATTCCGTTGCCAGGACAAGTTCCAGACCCGGATGCACCCAGTATCTGAACCTCTACTCCGTATCCGGCAGTTATTACATTGTTGATCTTCCCGGTTATGGATATGCCCGTGCTCCCCACAAGAACCGTACCGAATGGACGGGATGGATAGCTACCTATTTAATGGACAGAGTTCCACTGAGGGGCGTAATACTCCTTATTGATGCAAGGCATCCCTGCCTGCCCAACGATATGGAGATGGTGAGTTTTCTCAAGGAGCGAGGCAGACCCTATATCATAGCCTTTACGAAATCGGACAAGCTCAAGAGAGGTAAGCTTGCATCATCCGTGGTAAAAGCACAGGATATGGGGCCGGTAATACCTGTTTCATCTCTCACAGGTCTCGGTATACGGGAGCTTAAAAAATGGATTTTCCAGGCGGTAGACTAGTGTTCCGAATCAGTTCATGAAAGGAATAGCATGCCAGCAACCATAATTGTCGGGCTTCAATGGGGCGATGAAGGCAAAGGGAAGATGGTGGACCATCTTGCTGAAAATGTCGATGCCGTTGCCAGGTTTGCTGGCGGAGCCAATGCGGGGCATACGATTGAAATAGATGAACACAGAATAGCACTGCACCAGCTTCCAAGTGGATTGTTAAGACCGGATGTACTGGGTATCATAGGATCCGCCTGCGTTCTCGACCCGGTTGCTCTCAAAGAGGAGACGGAAGCCTTGGAGAAAGAAGGTTTTTCCGTTGCGGAAAGGCTTAGGATATCTGGAAAGGTGCATCTTGTTCATCCGGCAGGCAGGTATATCGAGAGTGCCGAAGAGAAAAGGTTTGAAAAAGCTGCGATAGGAACAACAGAGCGCGGAATAGGTCCCACTTATGTACGCAAATTCATGAGAAAGGGGATCAGACTTGAGGATGCAGCGGTACCTGAGGCATTTCTTGAAAAATCTACCGTCATCACCGATGATTGCATAGCACAGCTGGACCTTTCGGTGGAACTCGCCGAATCCCTCAGGGAAGAGGTCGATGTATTCAACCGTGAGTCCATCAGACTGGTTGATCGCGCGATAGATGTGTCTATGGTGATCGCCCGAATACTGGAATCCGACGGTTCGATTCTTGCCGAGGGCGCACAGGGATCCCTTCTTGATCCCGATCACGGAACTT
>DAOWFD010000238.1 GCA_030638185.1 Candidatus Aegiribacteria sp. | reverse complement strand
GTTTACGCCATCGGAAGGTTCTTCGTGAAGGAGATCACACCCAGGCTCAAGCTTTACCTTTCGCCGCTTAATATCGACCCGCTGAATCCCGCACTTCCGATTTCGGAACCTTCAGGTTACAGCAGCGATCTTGCGAGGGACCTTGGCCCCTTCTATACACAGGGTTTCCCGGAGGATACCAAGGCTCTTTCGAGGGGTATCCTCTCGGATGAGGAATATCTGCAGCAGGCGTGGATAGTTCTTCAGGAACGGCTGGATCTTTTCCATCATGAACTGAGCCGGTTCAGGGAAGGTATGCTATTCTTCTATTTCAGCTCTCTGGACCTTGATACACACATGTTCTACAGGGCTCTTGATCACAATTCACCACTTCATGCCAGCACAGACCCCCGGTTCAAAGGAGCTATTCGCGAGCTTTACAGACAGATCGACAATGTTATAGGGGATGCCCTTTCAGCAAGGGACGCCAACACGGAAGTAATAGTACTTTCCGATCACGGATTTGCTCCATTCAACAGGTCATTCAATCTCAATACATGGCTTGCTGAAGAGGGTTACGCGACCATTACATCACCCCACGCCCGCAACCAGGATATGTTCGCAGCTATCGACTGGTCTTCTACAGCTGCCTACGGCCTCGGACTGAACTGTCTGTACATCAACAGAACCGACCGGGAGGAGAACGGGGTGGTTCCGCCCGAACAGGTTCCCGATCTTCTTCTGAGGCTGAAGCAGGATCTTGAATCAGTAACGGATCCCGCCAACGGAAGGCAAGTTATAGACAATGCCTATATCACATCAGATTTCTATCCCGGTCCCCTTCCCCCCTACGCTCCGGATATGATAATCGGCTACGCGAGGTGCTACAGATCCTCATGGGAGACTACACTTGGGAGTTATCCGGAGGAGGTAATAACGGATAACCTTGATCCATGGAGCGGAACTCACTGCATAGATCCAGGCGCAGTTCCCGGCACTCTTCTCTCCACTGTACCTCTTTCGCTGTCTGATCCGAATCTCATGGATATGGGAAAAAGTATTTCCTCTCTTTTCGGTATACCCGTTCTGCCTCCCGGAGGCAGAAATATTTTCAATGAGAACGAATCCTAAATGATGAATACTGCCGGAATTGTTCTGAACGGATTCTTCGACGTTTTGCTGATGCCATTCAGATCGCTTCCCCATTTTTTGGGGTTGCTGTTCATCTCGCTGTTATCAGGCCTGGGAATGATAACAGTTTTCAGGCTTGTTTCGAACCAGGAGAAAATTTCCAGACTGAGAAGGAGAATGGGCGGTGAGATCCTGGGAATACTTCTTCATCTGAACAACCCCGGAACTGTGATGAAATTCGCCGGGAAGCTCATATGGAGCAATACTGTTTACCTTGTATGTCTTTTGAAGCCCCTTCTTGTCCTGGCAATACCCTTCATGCTCGTATGGGGTCAGCTGGACGCGAGGTACGGATCTGCGGAGATGGATGAGAATGATCCTTTAACTGTAACGGTGTTCTTCGAGGATGGCCTTCCAGCAAGAGACAACCTTGAAATTGGAGTATCCGGGCTGGAACTGATACCTCCGGTTGTATTGATCGATACACTTGATGAAGCCAGTTTCAGAATACTTCCTGAGGGTGATTTCCTCCACTGTCTGGGAATTGGCGGAACATCGATTCAGGTGGGAAGAACAGGAAACTGGAACGGTTGCAGGATCCTGAGGGGTTTTGATTCGGGAAGCTCACTTAAAAGGTTCTTCTGTCCATGGATCGGTGGAGTAGATCAGACGGAAGGCGGCCCGGATTCCGGATGGTACTCTATGCCTGTTGTCAGATACAGAGTGCTTGGCGGCCATTGGTCCTGGATTGCCGTATTTCTTGTTTTTTCTTCGCTTTCCGCAATTGCAGGAGTAAAAGTATTCAAAGTGAAGATATAGCCCGTGAATTAACGGGCTGAAGAATGGAGAACCATGGCAAAGCTGAAATTGAAATTTGACAGCGCAACAATCGAGAGGATAAGAAAAGTCTCCGAAGTTGGCGGATATTCGTCTCCGGAGGAATTCCTGATGCACGTTATCGAACGTGAGCTTGATTCACTGGATCCCGGTCAGGGAGAATCGGAGGAAGAGATACGTAAAAAGATGGAAGGCCTCGGCTACATCGAATAAAGTGTCTACTTTACTCTTCCAGGTAGCCCAGATCCTGTAATTTCTTGAGTATTTCTTTCTCTTCGTCGGGGTGGACATCGTACTTCGGCGGGGGTACCAGTCCCGCAAGCTCAAGATCCCTCATGAAACCGTCATGGGTATCAGAATGGCGCAGGTCGGATTCTTCTATTATTCTGATCTCAAGCTTTTCACCCGGGTTTATACCAGGTTTTTCCGTACCTGAAGCGATAACGACAACCCCATGGCTGGCAAGCATGGCGCACGCGATTGCCTTTGCCCTGTCATTCTTTTCCATTCCCAGGTTTTCAACTGCTTCGCTGTGAAAAACCTCCACCCTACCTCCGCGTTCTTCTATATCTCTACCGAGTTTATCCAAAATAGATTCATCGGATCCCTCTGCAGTTCTGATCCAGATTACAAGTCCCTTCATCAGTTATCTCCTTTTCTGGCAGCTTCCATGAGGATTTCAGCAATCTCAGGGCGCGTGAATTCCGGAGGAGGCAGTATCCCATCTTTCAGCATGGATCTTACCTTTTTCCCCGAGAGGAATACGTGGTGCTCGCTGTCGTGAGCGCAGGTCTTTGGAGTAGCCATACCTCCGCATTTACTGCAGTAGAACGCATGTTCGAACTTCAAAGGCACAATTCCCAGTTCATCAGGGTCGAACTGTTCAAAGATCATCTGTGCATCGTATGTACCATAGAAATTACCGACACCCGCATGATCTCTTCCTACGATAAAATGACTGCATCCGTAGTTCTTTCTGAGAAGCGCGTGGAAGACTGCTTCCTTTGGTCCTGCGTATCTCATAGCAGCTGGAAATACGCTCATCGCAACGCGCGAGGAGGGGTAGTAATCTTTCAGTATTTCTTCGTAGCAGCGCATTCTGACATCAGCAGGGATATCCCCCTCCTGGGTTTCACCTACGAGCGGATGAAGAAGAAGACCATCCACAATTTCCATGGCGCACTTCTGAATGTACTCGTGGGCTCGGTGTATAGGGTTCCTAGTCTGGAACGCAACAGCTGTTTTCCAGCCTCTTGCTCTGAACAAAACCCTTGTTTCCTTGGGGTCAAGGCGGTAATTCTGGAAGCTTTCGGTCTCTCTTCGCCTGATTGATCTGATTTTCCCGCCAATGTATTTACCGCTTATTGACTTCAGATACATGACGCCAGGATGGGAATCATCAGTTGTTCCAAGGATTTTGTCCGCTTCCGCCAAGAGATCGGCTTTAAAAACCTCCTCAATCTGCATATCTCCCCAGATCGTGCCTTCGATATCCTTAAGTCCCACATGGTCACCGGGGGATACATCAGGGTCTCCGTCTTTCTGAGAGAATACAACCGGCAGCGACCACACCGGCCCTGCGACAAGATGCATGAGATCGATAACCGTTTCGTAATCAGCTCTGGACATGAAACCCTCTAGAGGACTCATGGCTCCGTTTCCTATCATTTCCAGGTCGTTCTTTTCCCGCGCATTGAGGGTCAGGAGTATGCCGTCTCTTACCTGATTAATAATCTTCTCGGCTTCCGAGCCTTCGCACTGCCTATCAATAAGTCTTCCGCCATGGGGAGGTACAAGCATGTTGCCAGCCTTTCATTCAATAACCTGTTCATCAAGAAATGAGTTTGATGGAATTCAGGATTCATGGATCATGTATTCTGAGAAGTAACCTGTTAATTTCAACAAATATAATTCTTTGTTTATACTCATGCTACTTATTCAAGATCACCCCGGGGACTGGTTGGAAAAGATGTTGTTTCATATTTTCAACAAAGCAGGAAAGGCGGGATATATGGAGGATTATCCACTTCAGGTACAAGAACTAGAGAAAACTTTCAGAAAAAAACTTGGTCTGTCAAGTTTCAAAGCGGTAGACTCGATCAGTTTTCAATTATCCACTGGAGAAGTTCTTGGATTCATTGGTCCTAACGGCGCTGGCAAAACTACAACTATCAAGTGTATACTGGGGCTTCTGAAGCCATCGAACGGTAAAGCATCTCTCTGGGGATTACATCCGGCATCACTTGAAGTGAGAAAAAGGATAGGTTACGTTCCCGAGAATCCTGATTACGATGATTCGTTTACACCGCTTGAATTCATGTCGATGTTCTCCTCTATGCGAAGGCTGGATATGAGTCAGGAACGGATGCTTGCAATTCTTGACAGAGTAGGTCTTTCAAAATGGGAGAACGTCAGGATAAGGAGTTTCTCGAAGGGGATGAAGCAACGTGTAAGCCTTGCGCTCGCTCTTCAGTCCGAACCTGAGCTTTTGATAATGGATGAGCCCACTGTGGGACTGGACCCTGTGGCCAGAAAGGAATTCCGTGACATTATCCTCGCAGAAAGACAGAGGGGCGCATCTGTTTTCTTCTCATCCCACCTCCTGTCAGAAGTTGAAACCATGTGTGACAGGGCGGTTATCCTGTCGAAAGGAAAAAAGGTAGTCGAAGGCAGGCTTGAGGACCTCATGCGTACCGAGGATCATTACAGTGTTACATACAGAGTATCAGATGATGAACCGGAGGAACTTGAGGTTGAAGCTGCAGTACTTCAGAAGACCATAGATGACCTGAGAGGTAAGGGATACAGCATCATCGGTGTAAATCCTCTTTACAGAAGCCTTGAGGAAGTCTTCCTATCGGTTACCAGCGGAGGTGCCGGATGAAACCCGTAATGACTTTCGCTCTGATGACATTGAGGAATCTTCTCAGAAGAAGAACGATCTGGGGAATCATCATAGTAATCCTCATTGCCCTTTTCGGTATAGGTCAGATACCTTCATACGGCGTTTCCATCGAGGGCAGGTTCATACTCGATTTCGGTCTCTTCGGTCTCGAGATAGGAGCTCTCCTGCTGGCAATAGGACTGGCATCCAATATCTATCCCAGGGACAGGGAGCAGAAAACCGTTATGCCGATAATTGCGGTACCCCTCTCCCGCGGCCAGTACCTCATGGGAAGATTCGTGGGGGCTTCCATCGTTGAAGCCGCTGCAATGCTTATGGGGTGTATCGGACTCATGATAATACTTTTAATGAACGGGCATGCGATTCCAGTTGACATGTTACCCGCCACGGGTCTTCTGCTGGTAGAAGGATGGTTCCTTCTGGCGGTTGTCTTCTTTTTCAGTTTCTGGACATCTCCCCCGCTTAACGCGCCTCTTACCGTTCTTCTATTCATAGTATCACAGATGTCTGTTTCCGGATTCATCAAGCTGTTTCCACAGGCTCCCGGTCTCATGCGAACTCTGAGGCTGCTGCTGCCACATATGGATGTTTTCCACATCAAAGACCCAATCGCCCATGGAATGGATATCCCGGGTTTGTACTTCCTTCTGGCGATATTCTACGGACTGGCTTACATGGCTTTCATGCTTTCAGTGGCTCTGGCGGTCTTCAGGAGCAGGGACCTGAAATGAAACTGACCGCAGTAATTCTTATTACAGCTGTTCTACTGTCACTGGCGTGCAAAGCGGACTATGACATAAAGGAAGTCGCCCCTCCTGAACACCTGGGATTGGAACATCACCATGAGCATGATGAGACGGATCATGAACACGAAGCGGAAACTGTTGAGCTGGGTTCAGTACATGATGAATCCCATGAGCATGATGTTTCAGAGATATCCGGAAGTAACAGACATGTCCATGACGCAGGTGAAAGAAGTCATTGTACCGGGTGGTTTTTCAACCAGCCATGGGCAGCCAGCTTCATCTGGGGTAAGATGGTTAGAGACGCTGTAATTCTCCTTGTTCTGTCCGCAGTCATACTGTTCGTGTCAGGGTACCGGAGAAAGCACCAGTGAAGAAAAGGTATTATCTATATGTGCTTGCCGTTGTCTTTCTATCTATAGCAGTTATTTCAGGCAGAATTGCAGGTGAAGCAGCATCGGAGAACGAAGCCGCGTCGGAAGCGGTTGGAGCCGGCGCAGGTGAAATAGGTGGCATTCTTGCCGATGTTCTCTGGCTCCAGCTTGATCGGTACCACCATATATGGATGTACCAGGGAAATGAATGGACGACCGCTACGGATTACCTGCCTCAGCTCTGGCTCATAACAAAGCTGGATCCGACCTTTGCGGAGGCGTATATAGACGGTGGTTATCATCTCACCATCAACCTGGGTTATCCTGAAGAGGGTTTAGGACTGCTGCAGGAAGGCGTAAGGCAGTGTCCTGATAACGAGCGGATACTCTGGGAAAGACTCGTAGTCCTGTGGTTATCGCATTATTACGGCTCCAGGGCAATCCAGGAAGCAGCCTGGGACTATATGGCTCTTGTTAAACGGAAACGGGGGCAGATTGCCGATCCATGGAACGAGGCTAATGTTTCACTGATCCTCGAATTGTCTTTCGAGAATGATACTCTCAGGCACAATCATATGAAGATATCTGAACGTTACGCCGAAAGATGCCTTTTTTTAAGATTTGGCCGTCGTGAAGGTCTCTGGACACAGGACTGATAAGAATCCTTTTTTCACTATTATGTTTAATGTTGTTGTCCGGTATTCCTTCCGCAGACAAAAAGGCTGATGGGACCACCGCTTCCGGACAGATTGATCTGTCTCACCGGTGCTGCCTGTACCAGAGCTTCCATCAGGTCCATATCAGCCATGATATCACTACCGAGGCCTGTGAACAGGTTATCACCTTCACCGAATATCCTCCCGGGGGTAACTCCAGGACGATTTGCAATAAGTACAAACCCTCTTCTATCCTGCGTGAGGTTTATCCACACCGATACAAGAGAATCGGTATTGTGCTGGAGATAGTTGACACATTGATCTATACTCTCGTAGAAGAACCTTCCCTCCTGAAAGGATGATCTGTGGGGATGCCATACCATAGAATCCGGAAACCCGAGCTGATCCATATGCATCTTTATACCGAGATAGCTGTATGTATCCAGAAACAAGACCACTGGAAGGTAATCCCTGCGGGATTCTTCAACGGATAGTCTGGCAATCTGGAGATAGTCTCTGTCCCAGGTGCACCGCTGAGGCAGAGTTGATCTGAGGGTTAAGGGAATGCAGAGTATCAGCATGAGTACGGCCAGAAAAGTTATTATCGCATTCCTCCTGAAAACAGTGGACGGAAGACCTGCGGAAGCGGCGATCAGATATGCCGGAAAGGCTATCGCGAAGTGTCTAGAGCTTGGCCTGAAGAAACTTAGACCGAGGAAAGCACAGAGTATCAGGCTTTTGCAAATTCCGTCTGATTTTCTGAAACCCCTTGCGGCGAGCAGAAGCATCAGGAGACCGGTTGAGAAACCCAACAGAGTCATGACTGATATTGAGCGTATTCCCCCTTGACTGAAGTTGAATACGGAAGTACCTCCCGCAAATCGAAGGATGGTTCCGCCCACTGAAAGCGGCATTCCCGTCAGTCTGTGCCGCAGTGCAGGGGCATCGGCGGCTATTTCCATCGCCACTGTGCTCTCATTAACGGTAGAATCAGTTTTATATTTGATATTACCTGCCCATGGGAGAAAAAGGACAGTTACAGAAAACGCAACCAAAATTGAATGCTTCCATTTTCGTCTGACGAGTAAAAGAGAGGCTACTGCTGCGGTTCCAATCCAGCCGAAGTAGTGGACCCATGTACATATAGAGAGAGTTATAATTAGAACAGCCAGTGTTACTCTGTTCTTAAGTCTGGCATACCTTTTGTAAGCCAGAACAAGAAGCAGCCCGAGCAGTGCAAGCATGGCATACATACGGATTTCCAGAGCCAGATGAAGGGTGAACGGGCTGAGTGCAATGAAGAGGGCCGCAGTAAAAGAGAGATGTCTGAGAGCCAATGTGATCATCATCAGGATCAGCAGAAGGGAAAAAAGCCTCAGAACGAGAAGTGAACCTCCGAGGAAATGTGAGATCAGCCATAAACAGGTGTAGTATCCCGGAACATGAAAGTCCGCACCAACATTACTGAGGAGATCGCTGTAGCTTCCCGAGGCCAGAAGCACAGTTAAACCTTCATCCCCGGTGTAGCTCTTCTGCCAGGAAAGGGCGAAGAAAAGCATAACAGGAATCAGAACCAGGAAGCGCCACCCGCTTCCAGTGAATGAACAAAAATCAATTAACCGCCGCATCGCTACAGAATCTCCTTTCTTATCAACGGGATTTATTTTCCCTTTTGAAGTAATCGTTTATCTGAATGGCTCTGCTTCGCCCTATTCCGGGGATTTCCATGATCTCTTCAACGGATGCAACAGCTATCCTGTCTGCACTGCCGAAGTGTGTCAGCAGCCTGATCCTTGTTGCGGAACCTATGCCGGGAATATCGTCAAGTACGGATCTCAAACTTCCCCTGGATCTCTTCTGCTGATGGTAATGAAGAACGAACCTGTGGGCTTCATCCCTCACGCTTCTCAGAAACGTCAGGGGAGTTGAATCCATCGGGAGCCTTATCTCTCTTTCGGAAATCCCGCAAAGGAGCAATTCTTCCCTTTTTGCGATCGATACGAAGCGGATTCTTTCTGACCATACCTCACCAGCTGCTGCTACAGCTGCTCTCAGCTGGGTTATTCCACCATCTATCAGAAAGATATCGGGATACTCATCCTCAAGTGATGAAAGGTACCGCTCAACCGCTGAGGCTATCATGGCGGGGTCGTTTCTGCTGATTTCATCCGGCATGGAGAAACGCCTGTATCCTGACTTGTCCGGATACCCATCCCTGAAGCTTACAATTGCCGCTACCGGCCATGATCCCTGAATTGTGGAGGCATCAAGGCATATTATCCACCCGGGTGGTTCCTCAAGGCTGAAAATATCCGCGAGGCTTTCAAGGGCTGCCTCCACCTTTTCTTTTCCACCTGAAGGATACTTCCAGCTCAATCTGATAAGGAACTGATCGAGGTTCTTCTGCGCCAGTTTCAGCAACTCACGGTTTCCGCCTTTTTTCGGGACGGTTATTCCCACAGAACTATTGCGTTTGCAGGAAAGCCATTCTATAAGAGACGATTCGTCATCGGGCATTTCCTGGACAATGATCTCCCTGGGTATGTCACCTGTCTGGGAGTAGTACGATTTCAGGAGAACTGAAAGCCGCTCGGACAATGGGGCGAGTTTCCATCTTCCATCGAAAGGCATTCTCACAACGCAGGTGAACCTGCCTCCCCGAATCCTCATAATGACTCCCCAGTTCTCTTTTACTGCAGCGACGTCCCTGTTGATCCTGTCCTTGATACTGCAGGGGGCCGGCCAGCCGAAACTTCCGAGGCGGGAGAGCAGATCACGAAGCCTGCCGGCTTCTTCGTAATCCATGTTTGCGGAAGCGATCTTCATCATCTGTTCCAGGCGGCTTCTTGCCCGGTCCCAGTCCCCGCGGAGAATCCTCAGTATTTCCTGAACATTTTCCCCGTATTCATCCGGGGTAATTCCTCCTGTGCATGGGGCCGGACAGCGTCCCATCTGCCCCATAAGGCATGATCTTGAAACGGACTTCGGTTCCGTTCCGCTGCATCTTCTCAATTGAGCGGTATCAAGGAGGAATTCCACAAGCTTTCTGAGATTCCTTGAATCGGGATATGGGCCGAATCTGGGCCGTTCCTTTGGATTGCTCCGCTCTCTGGTAATAACAAGCCTGGGATAAGTCTCATCGAGGGTGATCTCAAGGTAAGGGTATCGTCCTGAAGTTCTGAGACGTACGTTCAGGGGTGGTTTCCTGATCCTTATAAGTTCCGCTTCGAGAACAAGGGCTTCAACTTCGGTTCTGGTAATGGTCCATTCAACTGAAACCGATTTATCAAGGAGGAGTTCGTGACGGGCATCGCCGCAGTTTGAAAGATGGCCTTTCAGCCTTTTTATCAGATTTTTTGCTTTACCGATATACAGGACAGTACCGTCTTTGTTCAGGAAGCTGTAGACACCGGGAAGAGCCGGCGCCCGGACAATAGATTCCCTAAGACTTATTGATACTGCCACGTCTGAATGCCAGGGAAAATACCGACCTGGCGCCCTTCCCTCCTGCAAAGGCGAAAACTGCCAGGAATAATACCATCGCTGCTATGGAGACTCCCAGAATTGCGAGGATACCGCGGAACGTTGAAGCCGATGCGGTTGATGAAACCCATGGTGAAACTGCCAGAAGCAATACAAATGAAACAACAGCGGCGGGGATCATGGAGAGCCATGCGGTAGTAGACGATTGTACAACCGCTCCTATTTTCCTTCTAAGGGTAATCCTCAGCAGGAAGAAATTAACAAGTGCGGAAACGCTGGTCGCCAGCGCAAGACCGGCAAGGGGCTGCGCAAATCCGGTTCTGATGAACATCAGTGTGAAAACGAAGTTGAGTACGATGTTAAGCCCCATGCAGCTGATCGCTATCTTCACCGGGGTCTTCGTGTCCTTCATCGCGTAGAACACCGGGACGGTGATCTTGACAGCTCCGTAGAAGAGCAGCCCGGCTGAATAGTAGATAAGGGCAGAACTGGTAAGTAATGTGGACTCCGCTGTGAAAGCTCCCCTCGCGAGCAGTACCTGGACTACCGGCCTTGCGAGAAAGATCATGCAGAGGGTAGCAGGTATCATCAGAGCTGCAAGGGCAAGTGTCGCCCTGCCAAGGGTTTTTCCCGCATCCTCCAGTTTGCCCCGGGCGGTCTGCCTGCTGAGTGTGGGCAGAAGCGCGGTGGCAAGGGAGATGGCAAAAACGCCCTGGGGGAACTGCATTATCCGGTTGCCGTAGGCAAGGGCAGCCACGCTCCCGGGTTCCAGCATGGAGGCTATCATTTTATCCACTATGATGTTGACCTCTGCAGCAAGTAACCCGACAAGTGCGGGAAAAGCCAGTTTCCCGATTTTTCTTACTTCAGGGCTCTTCCAGTTGAAATCCAGCCTGAAGCTGAAGCCTTTCTTCCTGAGAGCGGGGATCTGGATCAGAAGCTGAAGCAATCCTCCGAAGAGCACTCCTATCGAGTACCCCCACACCGGTTGCTGCGGGAATACACATCGGGATAGAAGGAGTATACCGGCGAGAGCTGAAAGATTGAAGAGGATAGGCGCACTGGCCGGGGCCAGAAAATGCCTGTGGGCATGCAGTATTCCACCCATCACGGCCGCGCATCCAACCAGCAGTATGTACGGGAACAGAAGCCTGAGCAGCCCTGTAGCAAGCTCGGTCTTTCCGGGTATATCGGAAAATCCGGGGGCAAATGCCTTGATAAGAAGGGGAGCCGTGAGCATTCCGATAATAACGACTACAAGAAGAACTGCACCAACAAGCGTCAGTACTCTGCTTCCCAGCAGGAAAGCGTTCTTCCTGCTGTCCTTTCCAAGTGTTTCCACATATGTGGGAACAAAGGCAGCGCTGGTTGTGGATTCGCCGAAGAGTCTTCTTAGAGTATTCGGAATAATGAATCCAAGCGTAAAAGCGTCCGCCGCAATACCGGTTCCGAGTATGGCGGCCTGCGCGATGTCCCTGAAAAGGCCAAGTATCCGGCTGGTCAGCGTAATGCCTCCCATGAGGCCTGTGGCCCTTGCTATCCTCGAAGCCTCCTGACGCGGGGTTCCGAGATCATCGAGGCTGGCTGTATCGTCACCATGTACTTCTGGATTCATTCAAACTCCGGTTCAGAGGTTTTCCGCATGCTCAAGTATTGGCCGCAGCTGCTCACGAAGCAACGGGTTGAGAAATACAGCCCGCCGGGCTGCCTCGATGGAATCCCCATATCTACCGTTGGTCCAGAGGGAAACAGCAAAATTCTTCCATAATGTCGGGGATCCGGGGGCAATCTCGAGTGCTTTCTCAAATTCCACAGCTCCCTCTTCGGGATTCCCGGATAGAGAAACAAGCACTCCCCTCAGGTTGAAAAGATCCGCACCGAAGTATCCTCTTTCTTCAGCATCCATGAGATATTCAGCTGATTCAGTCAGCTTACCCGAGTCAAGAAGGTATTCAGCGGCAAGCAACGATGTCAATCCTGATCTCTCCATCCCAGGGTAAGTTACAACTAATGAGATGATAACGATTAGAACAGCTGGAACAATCGCTTTCTTCAGGAATTTCCAGTCCAATGATGTTGCCAGGAACCAGAAGGCGGGCAGGACAACTAACCTGAACCTGGCCGAAGGAAAGAAGATGAATGCAGATACGATCCCGCTGCAGATGAACGCTGCAGCAGTTGACTGCCAGAAGCTTTGTCCTTTTCTGAAAACACCGGCTGTCCCTGCTGACATGGCCAGAAGAGTCAGTGGAAGCAGAAAGATCAGCCAGGTTCTTTGAAGAAGCCATCCAGTTTCAAAGTTTCTACCCGGGCCGGGAAGGGTGAAGAAGGCAAGAAGTTTCCTCCCTCCCATTGAAAGCCATGCAAACGGCGCACTGCCGATCGAAGTGAAGGCTCTCTCTAGAAATACCGTATCACCGCCTGATCGGCTGGTTCCCGTTGAGACAAGTTCCTCGAATTCCGTTCCGGGGGGTGTTGTAACAAGTTCCCAGTCGGTTCCAAGCCAGAGGTTTTCACCTCCGTTCGAAGCTACGACCGGCCCTGCACCTGCGGAGAGGTTCAGGATAATAACAGGTATTACCGCAATCGCTGCAGAAGCCGTAAATATCATCCATTTACGAAGATGGTTACGGAAAGAAAAAACAAAGAGAAAAAGAGGAACAAGGGCAAGCTCGGCCCTGAACAGGATGGAAATTCCAGCAAGGAATCCGGCCAGAACTGTTTTTCCCCTCTTCGCCAACATAAGTGTGAATGCGATCAGTGCTGCGGCGGGAACTGCAGGCAATAGCTGAAAGCCGAAGAGTATCATGAATGGAGACAGGATGAGTCCCGCTGTACACAAGTAAACCCATGCTCCGCCACGTTTCCTGAACGCAAGGAATAGTGCCAGTGCGGGAAGAAGTGATAGCAGTGAAATCACTATACGGGATGTTGTTACGTTGCGCTGCACGTTCATCAGCATGGCAATTATGAACATACCGGGAGGTCTTGAAAAACCTTCAACCCCCTGGATGAAAGGGCTCACTGAATACGTTTTCTCGTCCACATAGAGCCCATCAAGGGGCAACAGACGGTCAAAGGAAGAGAATACCCAGATCCGCAGGCAGATGGCCGCAAGGACGATAGCTGAGAGTATGAGAGGTTTTGAGATTCTCATTCAGAAGCTTCAAACACAACCGGAAGTGGGCTTTCAATTCCCGATGTATCAGTGAGAATCATGGCATCGCCCAGGATTTCCATATACGTGTAATCCGGGTAGTAGACACTATCCACTCCCGATAGTATCCATCTCCTGGTTACGCGAACAGGGATGCATTCAGGCTTCATCCAGTCGAAGACGGGAAGGTATTCAGCAAAGGTGGAATTTGTAGCAGGCATCCACAGCCTTCCATGAACAGTGAGTTTCATATCAGTACCGAGATCGAACGGGTCCGATACTGTCAGGGAATCGGGAATGACGTTTCTTCCGCTCAGCCATGACCATTCAGAGAGCGAGAGGATCAGTTCCTCCCGGGTAAGTCCCGCAAACCTCCTTCTGAGCATCATGTCATACCATCCGCCGCATTCCATCTCAAGGACGAATGTACCGTCGAAGGGATTAATATTCCAATCCTCCAGAAGTCTGTTTCCTTCAGGGGTGTTCGGAGGCATTGTTCCGATATTTCCATTTTCAATGACATACAACGTATCAGGTCTGTAGATATACGATGCTGATGTAAGGTATGCTGAAGGTTCCATGAACCAGCTGTCACCATCCTCAGACACGAGCCTGACAAGGAATCTGTTCCATCCCTCCGGAACGGGAATACCGTAATCGATACTGCCGGCTGGAATAATATCTGCTTCCATGCCCAGTTCCCTGCACACTGCAGCAAAAACAAGGGTTATCTCAAGGGCTGTTCCCCTTCTCAGGTCGAGTATTTCCTGTAGGCTGTGAACGGAGTATACATCCCCTCCAAGCACGATTGAAGAGGGATTGATGCTGTTGCATAGAAGGCTTCTGGCTCTTAGTGCCTGGGCATACTGATAAGCCCCTGCCGATGTTGCCTGGAGGGCGGCTTCCCTCAGGTCGGGCGGATAAGAGGAATCAAGAATAACAGTGATCTCCCGCATCATGAAATCTTCAAGCTCCCCGAAGGTTCTGAAGGGTGAAATTACAAGAACCTCTGATGAATCGGTTGCGGTGAATTCAACTTTTTCACCGGTCTCTATTACATCGTACCCTTTTCCATGCCAGTTGAGATTTTCCAGCATATCTCCACTGACAATAAAGCGGGATGTATCGGGACGAATACCCTTGACGAATGGAGAGAAAACCGCCCAGGCGCCCCTTTCCCAGTTTCCGCTCCAGTCAGTTATGGAAATCCTGTAATCGATTGTCATACCCGCGCGCAAAGCGGGGAATACCGTGACAAGCGAAAGCTGCCAGCCTCCGCTGCCTGCAAGCGTATCCTCAGCCCACTGGGGAATCGGGCCGGAATCACCTCCAGGGAAGCCGAAAACAGCCCTTTCAAGTGAGATAGATTGGGTCTCGGGATTGAAGCCGCGGGTGATCCTGCTCAGAAGACGGTCGCTTCCCTGGATGCCCTTTATCTCGATAGTCCTGTGCAGTGTGTCCCGCTGCAGCGAGATAGAAACGGAATAGAATGATACAGTTGATGGCGCCGAAGTGACATGCGATGAGGCAAGGACGCATATCATAATGAGCTTTTTCATCGCCTGAACATCACAGTTCTGTTCGAAGCTGAAAGACGGGCCAGAAACCCCTGCCTGATATTCGACAGCTGGTCTCTGTCCGGAACGGCAGGCTGAAGTGTGAGGTATTCTTCCAACAGAAGCGCATCATCAACCAGAGTGAGGCTAATGCTGTAACACTCGGATTCAAAAGGCTCGGGAAGCTCAGGATACCCGGGGGGCAGATCCCTGACAAGCATCCTGAGGTGAGCTGTGTACGGTGTTTCTACATAAATATCTTCCCTGAAATTCGGCCGTATGTACGCAGCTGCCCTTGAACTTACGACATCCAGTGTTTCAAGTCCCGGAATTATCAGCCAGACAGATTCTCCAGGCTGCAGCAAGCCGCATTCCCATCTTCCAATTCCATCCAATCGAAGGGGCGTACTGATGAAAGAGGGATCCCCTCCAAGAGTCAGTTCT
>DAOWFD010000023.1 GCA_030638185.1 Candidatus Aegiribacteria sp. | reverse complement strand
CATTCTCCATGGCGTATATACGAGCCTCATAGTTTCCCGGCCCTGCGATCGTGTAATTCAGAGCATCACCTGTCCCGTACTCCGGATCCCATTCCGCTATCACTGCTCCGGTGGAAACCTCCATAAGTTTCAGAAGAGGTGCGAATCCTTCAGTAGTTACTTCAACACGCACCAGATCGAGCGTTTCTGCTTCAAACTCGTATGCGTCATAGGCAAGATCGCTATGATTCGAATCGCGAGTATCGCTGGACTCTATAGCTTCGGTCTTCTCTAACACCATGACGATTTTTTCTCCGTCACTCTCCCCGCCGCCACAGCCTGATATCATAACAGTTATCAGAATCGATGCTGGCAGGAATTTGCGTCGTATTAGCTTGGTTGATCTCACTGTTCCCTCCTGATGTTTCAGATAAGCTAACGATCACTCAACAGCACCTTAAGCTTCTTCTCAATTCTTTTGAGCAGATCATCCTGGTCAGGCTGGTCGGCGCTGAGATCTACCGGCTGAATATCCTTTTCACCCATGAGTTTCAGTAATGCATGAGCACAATGGTACCGAAGAAGGTAGCGGGTGTTCTGATGAAGTACATCCAGAAGGGTTTTACCGGCCTGCTCAAGTGTGGCCTTTTCCGCGATGGAGTACCAGAGGGTGTAATAGGCCCCGTAATTGCCGTTTTTAACCCTGTTCAACAGTTCCACCACCGGCATTGCGTCAAATGCTCTACGTTCCATTTCGGCATATTCATCCCAGAGGGTTTTCCAGTGGGTTCCTTCGATTTTCATTTAGTTTTCAGTCATGGCTGCCGGACCAGGAACAGGAATCACTGGTTGTATAATGAGTACCGAGGCTGTCGTAGGATCCCGTTGTTCCGAACATGCCGGAAACGCTGGAAGGAGTATTAAATGTACCATTAATACTCATCGAATAACTGTAGTACCCGATACTCAGTGTATCGGTCATATGAAACTTGTTACTAATAGCTACCTTATCATCGGGAGTCCAGAGCACGGTATCCGGCGGCAGATCAGAACCCCAGTAAACGAATGTAACATGGAGATCAGTGACCTCACACCCTTCCATTGTAAAGGTAACTGGTTCACCTGAAAGTGAAAGTGATCCACTCCAGGGTCCATCTTGAATAGCTGGAGTAGTAGGAGATACTGAATTACCACATGAAAAACTCAGTGTAAGCAACAAAATTGATATCAAGCCGGAAAGAATTTGCTTTCTCATGAATTCCCTTCTTTCAAACTATTCGTTCTTTATTCAGTTTCGAGTGTGTCCCAATGACGGGGCCAGGTTAGTTCCGTTTCAGAAAATCCGCTGGAGAGCAGGCTGGCGCGAAGCTCTGCGAAACGGTCAAATCCTCTGTCTGTCATCTTAAGCTCTTCAATAATCGAAAGGGTGTCCTGGTAGTACTCCAATGACCCCGCATAATCGCTCTGCCTAATTCGGATTAGTGCGATATCTGCAAGAGTAATGGCTTCGAACCTGCGGTTACCAACTTCAAGGTGTATCTCAAGGGCCTTTTCATAACATTCCAGGGATTCCTCATATCGATCATTATTGTAATACAGGACTCCAAGGTTTCCAAGTGTTATTCCTTCGCTTTTCCGGTTGCCTATCTCCCGATGGATTTGAAGTGCCTGTTGGTAATAATTCAGGGCGTGTTCAGTTTCACCCTTTATTATGTAGGGATTCCCGAGGTTTCCCAGGGCGATTCCTTCATGCCTCCTGTCCCCGGTTTCCCTGTTTATCTCCAGGGCTTTTTCGTAGAACTCGATAGCTTCATCCATCCGCTCCTGATCGAAGTAGAAATTCCCCAGATTTCCCAGGAAGATACCCTCATTTCTTAGGTCGCCCTCTTCGATGTTTGTCTCAAGGGCTTTCTCAAAATACTCCTGTGCTTCATCTACTCTGCCCTGAATTCTGCTTAGTATCCCCAGATTGCAGAGGACTATGCTCTCCAGCTTACGGTCCTTGCATCTTCGAAGGATTTCAAGGGCGTTGCGGCAGCATTTACCTGCTTCGTTCATACGACCGGTGATTCTGAATACGTGTCCCAGAGCGGACTGTACTTTGCCCTGCCAGGCAGGGATTTCATGAAGATCAGATATTTCTTTCATTCTGAGAAGCAGCTGCTCCTGCTCCCTCCTCCTGCCAAGAAGATCAAGAGTTTCGATTCTTCGCATCATAACCTTAAGCAACTTTTCGATGCTTTCCCTGTCAAGCGGTTGCTCCAATATCCAGGATTCAAGCTTTTTCGATAATTCCAGAGCCTTCTCATGCTGGTACGTCTCCACTATGTACTTCAGGTTGATAATACCCCAGTGAATTGCTTTATCCCTTACATCGGCTCTTTCCCAGTGGTGTGCAAGAATGTCAGCAACTTCCTGCTCATCATCAGGATACATCTCCTCGATCAGGCCGGCTGTAATCCCGTGAAGAATCTTCTTGTTTCTCTCCAGTATACTGTTGTAGGCGGTATCGCATATAAGAACGTGTCTGAACATATACTTCTGCTCGAAGGCTGTTCTCATACTAATAAGGAATTGCCTGCGCTCCAGGTTGCTGAATATGGATCTGCTGTTTTCATCAATCTCAAGTTCTGCAGTAAGTCTGTTGTACAGCCTGAGCTTGAACTCAATTCCCAGTACAGAGGATTTCTGGAGAATAGTAAATAGTAGGAAAGTGGATTTTCCGCAATCCTATGATCTGATCACGAAGCATCCCATTCGTCCCGATAAACCTCCGATTCCTGCCTGAAACTAACCATACGACCTGAAACATCCGCAGTCAAATAAATATCCTTTCCGTCAGATATGCACTGGAAACTCGGGATACGGATGTAGGTCCCCTCTGAAGCGGGATCCTTGAATTATTACCCAACGTCTATCTCAGGCACATT
>DAOWFD010000357.1 GCA_030638185.1 Candidatus Aegiribacteria sp. | reverse complement strand
GATGATTATTATGGGTAACAGAGCTATTGCAAATGACAATAACAGCCTTTAACGTAATTATCTATTCGATAACATCGATTCTGTTAACGACATTTATCGCACCTGACGAGCCGCTGGAGTGCAGTGTCGGTCCATACGTTTCAAGAACTGTTATTCAAAGCAGCTTCGGCACCGGAGAGGGAGAATTCGGCACTGCAATGTGGCTGAGCGACGGAGATTATCCGGCAGGATTAGCAGTAGATGATAACGGAAACATCTGGCAAATACTAATTTTCCAGTATAAACTTCGTGTCGTAGCATGGGAAATCACTGCAACTGAAAGTGAACAGACCATAGCAAACTCGGATACTTCTGACAGCTCCGATCTGATAACAGCTGCCTATCTTGGTTACACCGAAAGAGTCAAGTCACTGCTCGACGAAGGTGATCTGTCTTCCATTCTATGGTTACTTCATTAAGATCGTTGTCAAACCTATCCGGCGTGCATCTAGCGAAGTACAGGAAAGCAGAGCAGGTTCCACCGCCGATCTTCAGGAAAAACTCTCTGGCATAAGAGAAATTAAGGCGTTCGTACGGGAGAAGTCTCAGAGCAAGTCAATGCTGGAATCTTTTAGGATACTGTTCAAGTCAAGAGTAAAACTCTCAATTCTCAGTTCCTTTGCTTCCATTTCCGGTCTGATTAGTACAATTGGATTGATTCTCGTGATCTGGTTTGGGGGCAAGGATGTAATCAACGGTTCAATGCAAATGGGCGTGTTTATTGCATTCTTAGGATACATGGGAAGATTGTTCGGACCAGTCAATACATTCATGGAGGTAGGTGCTGCAACTGCGAGGGACAGTGTCATTCTGGCGAAAAGCGGAGCCGTTTCGGTAGCACTTGATTACTCCCACGAAGCCCTCAGGCTTGCCGGAGAGGCGGCTTCCAGAGCGGGTGTTCAGCTGCTCCTGGTCTGCGGCGATGGCCTTGCCATGCCCTTCAGAAATGGTTCCATCGATCTTGTTTTTCATCAAGGAGTTCTGGAGCATTTTCGCGATCCAATGCCTCTTCTGTGTGAAAACGTAAGGGTAGTAAAGGAAGGTGGGAAAGTTCTTGTTGACGTCCCTCAGACAGTTCACATCTATACACTGATAAAGAAGGCTCTCATCGCCATGAATGTATGGTTCGCAGGCTGGGAAACCCAGTTCACGGCAGGACAGCTTGCCGAACTTCTCAGAGAAACAGACCTGGAGCCGGAAGTTACTTATGGAAGGTTCTTTTCCCCTTCGCTCGCCTACAGAATGCTCCGGGAACTTCTGATGAAACTGGGTATCAGGATGCCTCTGAGGCCTGTTCTTCTGCCCCCTGTTCACAGACTTCACCGCAGCCTGAGAAGAAGGATAGAAGCGTCCTTCCTGGGGCCGAGACTCGGCTACATCGTCGGGATCATCGCCGGAAAGAAGCGGGATACCTGAAATGCGCATTCTGGCTCTTAACTGGAGGGATCCGAAGAATCCTGAAACCGGTGGCGCGGAGATCCATCTGCATGAAATACTCAAGAGAACAGTGGCCGGAGGTCATGAGGTAACGCAGATCTCACAGGCAGTAACCGGCCTCCCTCTTGAAGAGATAATAGACGGTGTTCGTATCCTCCGCCATGGAAGGCGGAATACCTTTAACTTCACGCTGAAGAAGTTCGCCCTTTCCTTCGACATAGCTTCCAGTTTCGACCTTGTGATTGAGGACCTCTGCAAGATACTCTTCGGAAGTGACTTCCGGGAAATTATAAGTGTCCTATGTAAAACATCTCCCACAGAATTGAGGGCAGCACATTTATGGTTCTCCAGAAGAGAGATTACGCGAATCGATCTTCGTGTTGCGAATATGAATGAAACTGCCTGTGGATTCTGGGAAAGAATGGGTTTCAAACCGTACATGACAACAATGTACAAAAGAGAGAATTAGTCCATAACTGGAACCTTCGAACAATTGTCACACTATATTGAACAGTACTCTGAAATTCCGGCAGATATACTATCAGAAGACTGATAGGCGGTAGATGAAATCGAAGTCCCCGGGTAGAGTTGTATTAATTCCGGCACTCCTTGTGGTTACTCTGGTGGTAAATGGTTTCGGCAGCTCGAGTATTGATTCGATTGCAGAAGAAGTTTCACGCCCGGAGGGATGGACTGAAGAGACTCATGGTAAATCATCTGATCCGAACTATGCAATTGTCTTCCCGCAGGACAGGGTTAATTGTATTGATATAATCATTGAACCATCCGACTGGCAGATCATGCTCGATGATATGACAGAACTTTATGGTGAATTCGGAACCGGGGAAAATACCAGAGGAGGATTTGCAGGCAACATGATGCCCCCTTCCCGGAACGGCCCACCACCAGCTGGTCAGATACATGCCTTTTCCTCACCCCCCGGCACAGGGGATGCCCCCCGCTGGAATAGTAATAGATGACAACCCTATATGGGTTGAGGCTACAATTGAATTCGAGAATATCACATGGAATCATGTCGGTATTCGCTTTAAGGGAAATTCCTCCCTGAATGATACCTGGGGTAAAGGAAACCTGAAGCTTCCGATAAAACTGGATTTTGATCAGTTCGAGGATGATTACCCGCAGACTGATGATCAGCGATTCTTCGGATTTAAACAGCTAACACTTTCAAGCAACTTCATGGACAATTCGCTTCTCCGTGAGAAAGTCACAGCGGATGTATTCCGCGAAGCAGGTGTTCCATCCGCATATACGACATTCTATCGCGTATACATTGATTATGGAGAAGGACCGATCTACTTCGGTCTATATACCATGGTTGAAGTGGTGGATGATACTGTTATCGAAGAGCAGTTCACAGATGACAGCGGTAATGTGTACAAGCCTGATGGATGGGGAGCAAGCTTCGCGGATGGCTCCTTCACAGAAGAGGCATTTGACAAGGAAACCAATCAGGATGAAGCTGACTTGAGTGATATACTGTTTCTGTTCGATATTCTTCATTCAGAAGAGCGACTGACTGATCCTGCTGCCTGGAGGAAGAATCTGGAATCAATATTCGACGTCGACATATTCCTGATGTGGCTTGCAGTCAATACTGTGGTGCAGAACTGGGATGCTTACGGACTAACATTTCATAACTACTACCTGTACAATAATCCGACCACAGGCCTTCTGACCTGGATTCCATGGGACAACAATAAGGCTCTGCGTGACGATATCGGTCATTTCCCCGTTCTTTCACCGGAACTGACGGAAGTAGATGACAACTGGCCTCTTATCCGCTACCTTATGGATGATGAGGAATATCAGACTCAATACGTCGAGAATGTAGCCATCGTCATGAACGGTCCTTTTGAACCAGAGAAAATGACAGAAACGTATCGGCAATTACACGAACTGATAATGCCCTATGTAATCGGTGATGAAGGAGAAATTGACTCTCATACTCTTTTGAATTCAGCAGGGGATTTTGAAAGGGCACTGGATGAACTGATAGAGCATGTCAATAGACGGCACGGGGAATTAATGTAATTCAAGCTCCCAGCGTAAGTCTCTAACCTGGGACGCTGCCTACTATATTGACAACTTGGACCACCCCGGAAATATTTCTACGCACTCAATACTGAGGTATCTTGATTTCACTTCTCAAGAGGAGGACAAAAATGAAATGGTCATTAACAGCTATTATCTTTCTTTCAATTCTGCTTGCAGCAGGATGTGGCGGGGAAGCAGCTGACGGAGCTGATGAGACTTCTGATCAGGCTGAAGAAATAACCGATCCTGAAATTTATGGAAACAGAGTCGCGGATATTTATGAAGACATGTATGCCAATTTGAACGACCTTGTAAACCAGGGTTTGTCTGCTGAGGAGCTATGGCCTGAAATCACAACCATGAAGGAAGACTACATCCGCCAGTTCGTGGAATTAGGGGCTGTCAAGGAGGGAATGACCGAAGAGCAGAAACAAGCCGCTAATCGTACCATCCGCAGCAGGTTCTACAATTTTGATACGGATCTATTGAATTCAGTTAACGATGCGATCATTTTCTACAGAGAGCAGGACAACTCTCTGGCAAATGAAATTTCACAGATGAACATCCTCACGCAGTATGCCGACTATGAGCTCCTCAGAGAGCAGGAACCCGAGGAGGCTGCCCGTCTCGGGATATAGTAGACTACCGATCTATTCGAAATGCGCGCGTTGAAACCGGAAATCGACTTTCCTAGCGCGCCGGGAAAAGTTCGGCGTATCTTGCGGGGTGAAAGTCCCCGTCGGGTAAGGGTCAGCCACCCGCCCGTATCGAGTCTTGCGTCCATTGCGGAGTCATCGAGTGATGACGAACAATATGGCCGAAG
>DAOWFD010000048.1 GCA_030638185.1 Candidatus Aegiribacteria sp. | reverse complement strand
ATTTCTTTCCTGTTTTCAGGCTGAATAATACGTTTGATGGACGAATCTACAGTTTCCCTTTCAACAAAAGTGTGCAGGCTGTCTATTACAATGTTGAACTGATGGACAGCTTGAATCTTGAGCCCGCAGAAACAAGAGATGAATACCGCAGTCTGCTGATCTCTCTTACCAATGATGGTAACAATGATGGTGATCTGCTTGACGATGTAGACCGATGGGGAACAGCCTTCACTCCGAGTGTGGGTATGTTCGAAAACCTTCTGCTTCAGGGTGGAGGATCTCTGCTGTCCGAGGATGGATCAAGAACCGCGTTTTCGTCGCAGGCTGGTATAGAGGCTCTTCAATTCATGATAGATATGATACATAACGATGGCTCTGCCAGGATTTCTTCCGGTTATACACATCAGAACGATTTCGCGGATGGTCTAGTTGGTATCGTTCAGGGATCAACGGTTTCGCTGGCATTCATGGAAAAGACCTTTCAGCGCCGGGAGGAAAACGGAGAATATGTTTTTACACTGGGAATAGCTCCGCTTCCGGCTTACAGAGAAAAGGCTGTAATAATAGCGGGAACGAATGTTATTCTCTTCAATTCAGATTCTGCTGAAATCGAAGCAGGATGGGAATTCATCAAATGGTTCACAGAGCCCCGGCAGCAGGCAAGATGGAGCGCTGCTACAGGTTATATCCCGGCGACAAGGAGTTCCTTCGACCATCCCGAGATACAGGAACGTCTTCAGGAATACCCCGGCCTGATAGATGTAATGCTTCAGGTGGAGTACGCTCAATTCGAGCCACAGAGAACATTCTGGTACGATGGCAGACTGTTCCTGTCAGAAGCTGTTGAAATCGCGCTCTACGGAAGAATGAGTGCTGAGGAAGCTCTGGAAAGGGCTGCGAGGCTTGCAGATGCGGAACTTGGGTCCGAACTGGACTGAATACTACACAAT
The DNA here is from genome assembly GCA_030638185.1 of Candidatus Aegiribacteria sp. Lineage (GTDB taxonomy): Bacteria > Fermentibacterota > Fermentibacteria > Fermentibacterales > JCC-6 > Aegiribacteria. The sequence continues at coordinate 11,563 of DAOWFD010000048.1, read as the reverse complement.
TATGAAAGGGGAGACGATGATAAGAAGTTTCCCGGTTCTGATTCTAACCTTGTTCATCGGGTTGGCCGGAGCCCAGACAGTAACCATTGAGGAAGCCAGAGAGGATCTCAACGGAGACGGGATCCCCGATCATCTGGGTGAAATATTGACTGTTGAAGGAATAGCCACCTGCGAGGGGACTCTATTCTCTTCAACAGGTTTGAGTTTCTACGTTCAGGACGAAACTGCGGGTATGAACGTTTACGCTTACAGTTCGGCCAGCCCCGGTGCTATAGAGGCTGGAGAACGATGGAGAATAACCGGCGAGATCAAGCAGTACAACGGTCTGGTTGAGATTTCTCCCTCGGAGCCATCAGATTTTGTCTACATTGATAACCCCGGAGTTCCCCAGCCCCTTCAGCTCGGGCTTAATCAGGGTGTCAATGAAGGTGTTGAAGGTCTTCTTCTTGTGCTGGGAAACAGCGCCGCGGGACAGTGGGTGACCGTTGCCAACACTCCCGAGTCTGCAGGAGGAGGATACAATTTCGAAGTATGGAACGGACAGACTGCCGTTGCCGTCCGCGTGAATGAGACCACTGGAATAAACACTTGGAGCATTACTGCGGGAACACGCCTGTTCCTTACGGGCATTGGAGGTCAGTACGATTCCGAACCGCCATACGACAGCGGTTATCAGCTGCTCCCCAGGTATCAGTCCGATTTACAGATTTACCAGCCTTCCATTTCGGACGGTTTTCACCTTACAGTGCTTACCGACAACCCTTTTGCCCCTTCACTTGGTGAGATTCTGAATATGGAGTACGGCGGCCCGTCCGACATGAGGTTCACAGTTACCGTTTTCGATAGATCCGGTAGGGATATCAGGCATCTTGCCGACTCACGTCCTGCCGGTGATGTGGTGCAGTGGAATGGCAAAAACGATTCCGGAGAAATTCTTCCAATAGGACCCTATGTGGTTCTGCTGGAAGGCGTGGATGCAGGCGGCAAGCGGTATACGACGACTGAGACCGTTGTCGTAGCAGCTCCGCTGAATTGAGGTGGCAATGATGCGTATTAAACCAGCAGTATTTTTCTTTGCCCTTCTGATTCTGGCAGGGCAGTCAGAAGCAGCTTTCGAGGAACTTGAGATAGGTGTAGCCTCCCAGGCCATGGGCGGTACAGGTGTTGTTCTTTACGGAGCTGAAATGGCCCTTTTCAACCCCGCTGCCATAACGGGAGTCAGTGACAGAACCCTCACTATTTCCGGCAGGCTTCCGTTTTCGAAAATAGATTTCGGAACCTATGGAATTGACGGCGCATTTCATCTCAGCGGAAGATGGAACCTCGGTTTAAATCTCCGTTATTTCGGTGGAGACCTCTACAGCGAACAGATGGCCGCCGTGACCCTGGCCGGAATGCTTACGGATGACATGTCATTCGGACTGCAACCTGTGATTTACAGGGCATCAATTGCCGATGGAGTTTCTGAATACGGGAGCGCCACCACCATGGCAGTGAATATGGGCTTTCAGGTAAGAATGTACAATCGGTGGCTTATAGCCGCGTCGGTAAGAAATCCATTCCAGGCAAGGCTCGGGAAGAGCGGCGAATACCTTAGGAGAAGAATCGACGTAGGACTCCGGTACGAGCCTGCTACGAGCATGATCTCAGCTCTGACCTTCTCACGGGATTTCAATGGTATGAGAATTCATGTGGGTCAGTCTCTTCCACTCGGGCTTGTAACAATTCTGGCCGGTGTTCAGAGCAATCCTGTCTCCATTTCCGGAGGTATGGTTACTTCCATAGAAGGTATTACGCTCAAGTACGCTGTCATCACTCATCCTCAGCTGGACCTTACTCACCAGTTCGGGGTGACTTATGATTTCTAGCCTGATACTTGCTGTCTGCATAGGCCTTACCGTCCCGGGTGGGTTCGACCTGAACACGGCAACGCTACATGAACTGCAGGAGCTTGATGGGCTCGACTCACAGCAGGCATTTGACCTCTATTCATATATCTACGAAACAGGCGGCCTCCTCTCTATCTACGACGTTATGGAGATACCGGGGTTTGGTGCAGAGGAGCTTGAGTACCTCAGGAATAACTGCGTGGTAGTCCCCCCTTCTGAGGGGAGGATTTCCCCCGACATTATCAGCATCATGGAAAGGCTTGCAACCGAAGACGGACCTGGCGATGCAGCAGTGGACATGTGGGAGAATTACCTTCTTCGCCCCATTCCCATAAATTCGGCCACATCCTGGCAGCTTCGAAGCCTGGACAGGGTAAGCCTCATCGACGCCGCGGCGGTTGAGAGAAGGCTTAACACTCTGGGACCTGTTTCAAGCGTCTACTCTCTGCGGAATGCTGACGATCTTACCTATTACGGATACAGGAATCTGAGGGATTACGTATCCGTTCGTGACCTTGATCTGAGTTCCATGGAGTTCTTTGGAAGCTACAGGATCGTCATTGATGGCGGTGATGGCAGGGATGACGATGAAGAGGGATTGAGTATGATGCTCAGTGATCTCCACTCAGCCATATGTGATCTAGAAGAAGGCGGAAGAGGGTATACCGATGCTGACAGCATCGCGTGGACCGAAAGGCTGGCCAGCGAACACAGCGAACTGCTGCAGGCGGTTAACGTAACCGGCTGGGAACACCGTGTACGTATGGGGCTGGGTGACAGGTTCCGCGGGGGCGCCAGACTCTCACGGGGCAGGAATTCCTCTTCCGGATTCGGGCTTTTCTCGGATATTGAACTGGGGGACCTGAATAACAGGTTTGATATAGCCAAGGGCTTTGTTTCAATGGAAAATATCGGGGTTGTGAACCAGGTCGTACTGGGTAACTACAATATTTCTCTCGGCCAGGGGCTCATGATCGATAATTCCGATGAACTCATGTACAGGTCAACGTATCGCACATGGGGCCTGTACCCCGATCTGACCTCCACTCGCCAGTTTGCTCTTATGGGCGGGGCAGTGGAAATGCGGGCAGGTCCGATCCTCGGTTACGGTTTCTATTCGAGCTCTGCCAGGGACGCACTCAGGAGCATCGATGGGACACCGAACATACTCGTCATGTCTACCGTCAGAACATGGCCCTACGCTGATGTTGTGAAAGAGACCACCTTTGGCGGGTACGGCTTTTACGATTTCGGCGGATTTCTCCCCTGGGGTACCGCGCTGGGTCTGGGAGGTATGAGAATTACTTACAGCGATTCCATTGTACCTGACTGGACGTCGATGGATATCCCGGGAGATGCACAGAACTGGGACTGCCCGGAGTACGATATCCTGACTGCAGCCAAGACATCTTCTTTCATCGGCATTTCCGCCCAGACAATTCTTGATAATGTGAGCCTTGAGGGGGAATTTGTCCGTCAGGACAACGAAGCTGTGGCCATGCTTGCAAGGGGAAGATGGCAGAACGATTACTTCTATCTTCTCGGGATCTGGAGACACTACGACCTCGGATACAGCAACCCTTACAATCGGGGTTTCACGGAACAGCTGAGATACGATGATACCGTCTTCGAGAAGCCCTATTATCTCAACGATCCCCTGGCATCGCAGCTTGCGCAGTGGCCGACCCCGAAGCCTGAAGAGGGGCTTTACATAGAGAGCCGTTTCCAGGTAAGCAGGAGCATCACTTTCACGAAGGTCTACCTTGATCTCTGGCGTTCCATCCCATGGAATTTTGATAACCACAGGTTTCAGGGTGAGGTCGAATACCGGCCGGATTTCCCCGTAAGGTTCAGGCTCAAATGCAAATACCAGGCAAAGACCAAAATGCATGATGTGATCCCCACGACCTCCCGCACCACTGAATACACATTCAGGACTTTCTTCCTGCCTTCGAACAGCGATTACTTTGATGTCCAGTTGCGGTACGGGATGGTCGAGCTTACACCTAACCCCCGATACGGTGACGACAGACTGATGACCGGCGGCTACATAGCTGTCCGGTGGGAGCACAATTTCAGCCAGAACCTCTCTGTTCTGGGTGGAACGACCCTCTGGTCAACCAATGGGATGAGCCAGTGGGAATTCGAAGATACGGGTATAGATTTTCTGGATGGTGACGGCACAAAATTCTATGTGACTATAAAGAACAATCTGTCAGACAATCTTCAGTTTCGGCTGAGGGTGTTGAGGAAAGATACATTTTATCCCCGAACCGGTCTGTACAGACCTGACCCCGATGACGCCTTCTATTACGAGGGTGATCCGGGCAGCCCGGTGAGGGATTTTTGCGATCACGTTACGGACTATGGCATCCGATGTCAGCTTGATTTCCGCTGGTAGGGTGGAGGAAGAATGAGCATTATTGCAGCAGGAATACTATCGTTGATAACTGCCGGGCTTCCCGAAGTTATGTGGCTCGGCAACCCGGTGGGCTCCGCTTCAGCTGTATCACATGGTATGGGTGAATGCGGTTTTATGGAGGGCTCCGCCCTAGGAATACTTGAAAACCCTTCTCTTCTGGGTATCTCAGAACATGGGCTACAGGTTGAATTCTCGGCGGGTATGGATTTCTTCGTTGAGAAACGAACCAGGCGTGTATACGACCAGTTCGAAAGTTCTATCGGTGAATCCGAATTTGCCTTCAATAAGGGTATAGGTTTCTTTCCCGGTGGGGTTGCTCTGGCTGTCAGGGGTTTAGACGGTTTGCCGGAATCCCTGGCATTTGCCGCCGGCTGGAGAGTACCGGCATTTTACGGGTACAGCTATGAGCGTACTGTGAGGGACGCAGCCTACGTAATAACCGGAGATGAAAGACTGGATGTATCGGGTATACTGAACGAATTCGCTCTGGCTGTAGCCTTCATACCCTCTGACGTTTTTTCCTTCGGTCTGGCCGGAGGCTACGTTACGGGTTCGAGGGACGTTACATGGGAAGTAACACATGTCGACCCCGTACTTGACAGCATACGTTCCAATCGCAGTGAAACGGCGAACGGTATCGTAACAAGAGGTTCGATACTGTTCTCTCCCGACAGGAGAGTCTTTGTCAGCGCAGCCCTGGAATATCCCATGCCTCTTTCGATCTCTCCCCAGGCTGACGGTGACCCTGTAACCTGGAATGTGCTTTCCGAAACGGATTATGATCTTGATATGCCGATGATTCTAAGACTCGGCTCGATTTACATTCCGGGAAACAGCCTGCGATCAAGATTCACTGGAGAATTCTTCTGGAGTTCAGATGGTTCATTGGAATTCGAAGGCGAAAATCTGGGCATGAAGAATTCCTGGGGAGTCAATGCCGGAGTTGAGAATACGCTGCCCGGAGGTCCGGTAGCAAGGTTTGGCTTCGGCTACAGACGTTCACCCTTGGCTAGCGCTCTTGACAGAATGAGTTTCACGGCAGGGCTGGGTTTCTGTATCGGCGAATGGAACCTTGACCTGGGAGCAGGTTTTTCTCCTGACAGATGGAGACAGACCGAAATCAGCGGCCTTCCATCCTTCGTTGCAGGAGACAGCCTGACCGTTGAGGAAACGGATACAAGGGTGATGTTCTCCATCAGCCGGGTATTTGACCTGTAGGCGGGAGGATAAAGTGAGAATACTGCTACCTGTTCTGCTGCTTGCCCTGACATTTGCGGCAGGCGCGGACACCATATATCTGAATATCCTTCACACAAACGATATACATGGCGGAATAGTGCCAAGGGAAGCTACTTTCCTGAATCCCGACTTCCCTCCCATGATAGGAGGAGGCGCGTACATAAGCTCCTACGTTGATGGGGTCAGGGAGGAGTGCAGGGAAAACGGTGAATACTGCCTTCTGATCGATGCGGGTGATATCTACCAGGGCACACCTACCGGGAATTACGAAAGTGGAGAATTCATAATGGAATGGATGAACGCTGCGGGTTACGATATGATAACCCTCGGCAATCATGATTTTGACGACGGGACCCGGAATACCCTGGAGCTTTGTGAGCAGGCTGATTTCCCGGTTGTCTGCGCGAATTTTGTGGATTCAGCTACCGGGGAAATTCCCTATCCGATCATTCCCTACGAGATCATTGACTATGATGGAGTCAGTATCGCTTTCATAGGACTGGTCACGACTGACACATACGGACTTGTCAATCCTGAGCTTCTCGGCAGCTATATTTTCCTGAATGAAGTGGAGTGTACCGAAAGGTACATAGAGGAAGTTGAGGAACAGGGAGCCGATATCATCATACTGGTTTCCCATCTCGGTCAGCCGGGCGACCCGGACAAGTACCTTGAAAGGGTTTACGAAGCATGGAACGCGGGCGAGGAGTATACGAAGGATTTCTGCATGAATCACGCCGAGCTCACATGCCTTGTCCCCGGGATTGATCTTATAGTATCGGGGCATATACATCTGGGATTCGCAGAGCCCTGGGTAAGCCCGGTAAACCATACGCTGGTAGTCCAGGGATACGCCAACGGAACCGGTATCGGCCGCATACGGTTGGAGATAGATACCGATACAAAGACTCTTATCGGATACGATCTCCCCGAGGGAGAGGAATACATCAGCCTTCTCCATGATGAATTCTGGCCGGATCCTGCGATAGCGGAGATGATAGAAGGCTTCAGATCCATGGCCGAAGCCGGAATGGATCATGTTATAGGTGAGGCCGTCGAGCAGATACCAAGAGGAAACGCTGAACATCCCATGGGCAGGCTTATCGCCGATGCCATGCTCTTCAGTACCGATGCCGATGTTGCACTCATGAATCGCGGGGGAATAAGGGCTGCCATACCTAGAGGCCCCATAACTTCAAGGGTCGTATACCAGGCGATTCCCTTCGAAGAGGATCTTTTCGTTCTGGAGCTGACCGGAGCCGAGCTCAAGGCGATACTCGAGACCGGTATGCAGGGACGTCGTCGAGATATGGAAATAGGAGGTCTTACTGCCGATCGTAATCAGGCGATGCCCGACGGCGAAAAGATAGAAAATATGATAGTAGGCGGAGAACCGCTGGACCTTGAGAGAACTTACATATTCGTCACATCAGGATATCTTGCCCAGGGTAATGTAGGTTACGATATAATGCTTGAGCATGAAGCGGTTCCCGCGAACATTACTCTTATGGAGGCGGTAACAGTGTATATCGCTGAGCTGGGAGAGATAGAAGCGGATAACCAGACAAGGATCATCTGGATAGAAGAACCCAGATAAGATATTTCTGAGCCTGTTTAGGGATAGTATGAAAAGCAGCTTTCGTCGTGGCAGGCTGGTGCTTGCCATTCTCCTGGGGGTTCCTGCCGGCCTGATGTTTCTGTTTTCAGTTGCCCGGCCTGTCATGGGCAGCAGCGAGAACTTCATTGATCCAGTACTCTCCGCATCCTGTCATAGAATGCCTTCAAGATGTATAGATCTGCCCTGGGGAATATCGGGTTTATGTGCAAGATGCACCATCTTCTGGCTTGGTCTCGCAACAGGAATCCTGATAATGTACAGGCCGATGTTTCGAATCCTGTTCTGGGTCGGGTTTCTCCTATTGCTGCCACTTATCACCGACGGACTGCTGCAGTACCATTCATTGTACGAGAGCAGCAACTTCGTAAGATCGGTCACCGGCCTTGCTGCAGGTTTCGGCATTTCCGTTATAATTATGGGAAGAATGCGAGATGTAAGGTCGGGCTAACCTATTGCTTTATTGCTTCTTGAGGACCATACAGGAATTTGATGAAGTTGTAGGCCTTGAGAGAATAAAGGTGTTCCACATCAACGATTCTAAGAAAGAACTCGGCAGCAGTCTGGACCGTCACGCAAGAATTGGAGAAGGACTCATCGGGCTGGAGCCTCCTCAGTTCCTGGCTTCAATGGATGAGTTCAAAGAAATTCCGGGATTACGGAAACTCCTGGCTCTGATGAAGATAGAGCTAAAGATGCCTTCGCCGTCATGAATAATTAAATCTTCCGTATCGGATAATATGTGTAAACCGCAGGATGGTTTAATTTGACATCCGGTACTTCTCTGATGATTTTTATATTTGAAAGGAGTGCTTTTATGAAATATTTACTCTTTGGCTTAATCGTACTGACCGTCTCAATCTCATCATCGGGGATGAATGGCGCTACATCATGCGTCATCAGGCAGCATTCCGGATCTGCCGAAACTGATGATTGGGTCATCACCGTTCTAAACAGTTTCGTGCCACCATTCACGACCAACATCAGGGGGCTTGACTTTATTGAACCCAACAGCATTTTCTTCATCAGTGGAACGGAATACAAGCTATACCAATGCAAAGCTGATGATGGAAGCTATGAAAACGAGTGGAGCCTGGATCCGGCTAATTCATTACCATACGGTATGGCCAACAGTGGTACATACGCAAATGTGAACGACTTTGGTGATATGGTTGTATACTATTACAACGGCTCGAGCTGGAGCACCTATTCCAATCCTACCGGTGATGATGGCCGGGGAATGGACTTTGACGGAACACACATCTGGGAGTCCTACGATATAGGTGGAACCTACGGAGTATGCGCTTTTGATGATTCCGGTACATATTATGGACACTGGGTTCTTTCGGAAATACCATCACAGCCGAGCGGACTTGCCGTTTTCGATCCAGGAACAGGCAACATCGGTATTGCTGTAACAACTTACTCTACACATAACATCTGGTTCTATGAATTAGATGGTTCATCTATGAACTACCTTGGCATGGGAGCACTTCCGGGAGGAGCAAGTCAATCACTGGGACTCTGTTACTCGGATACCAGGGGAACGTTTTTCTGGTCCTACATTCTGGGTGGTAATTACACCATATCTGAACTTGATGCTTCTGAAACTGCTCTTGAACATTCAACCTGGGGTAGTATCAAGACCAGCTTCTGAAGAACCGAGCAATATTTAAGCAAGGCCGGGCCGACACGTCCGGCCTTATCTTATCTTGAATTATGTGTTCCGGAATCAAAGCATCCTTTACTCCCGATGCTTTCAATCGTATACTGATTTTTATCTGACAGAGGTTATCAACTGAAAGCAAAGGTGTACATATTATCAGGGCAGTCCGGAGATGTAAGGTCGGGCTAACCTTTCTGACCTTTTTCAGACATATTATTACCGATAATTGTGGATTTAAGGTGAAGGGGAAGAGAAATGTTATGTTGGGAGCAAATCACGGCATGCCTGAAAATCGATCTTCCTGTTGGTTAATGATAAAAAAAACTCTCATTCTGGAACACCATCAGCAGGATCCTGTTCCTGTTGCTTACTCCCGCATTCTTCAGAATTTTCAATTTTGCATTTATCTGGTATTCTATCTACTGGGGAGTGATCAGTTCTGTTGTAATGATCTGGGTATTTTTTCTTCTGATTTCCCCTCTATTCGGTCGAATTGGATGCGGTTGGTTTTGCTTCATAGGCACAACACAGGATCTCCCATTTGGTTATTCATTGTTCAAACAAAAAAAGCGGAAACCCTTTATCTGGCTTCGGTTCATCATGCCCATTGGTTTCCTCGCATCTTCCCTTACAATGTTTGCTATTCGACTGAAGAATGGAGAGGTTGAAAGCATACAATTCATACCCAATTTCTTTGGAACAGAATTTAATGCTCATTATCAGCATATCTGGATGTATGCTACGTTAGGTGCACTACTGGCAGGTATCCTGCTGGAGAAACGCTGGGTATGTGAAAATTTATGCTTCATGGGTTCTTTGTCCGCCATAGGTTCCACTTATTCCAGGTTATTGCCTGTGATTGATGTCAATCAATGCAATTTGTGTCTGAAATGCGAAACTGTATGCCTGGTAAACATTCCCATTACTGAATACGTTAAGTCAGGAAATGGATTGGTTACCAATTCAGAGTGCTTATTGTGTGGGAAATACGTGGATGCATGTAACAAAAATGCCCTCTCTATCAAATTTGTATGGAATCGCAAAAAGTATTGTCAGAACCTAAAATTAAACTAGAGCAGAGATACGTTCTGTTGCAGGGTTACCGGCGTAAATTCGTTAGTAATAACGTTGACTAAAATATTTCTGACGGTATCCTTGACTTCAGGTGAAGAAACTGAGAAAAAGGGAACAGAAGAACTATATCGGGGGCTGATTCAGATGTGGCGGGAAATACAGTTTTCTACTGGTTGTACTCACTCGGTCGACGGATGCTTCTTCAGCCATCGGTCGAGGGTCTCTATCGATTCGGCACACCAATTGTTTATGGCCTGCTTAAAATGGAGAAAGTAGAGAGCGGTTATTGATCTGACCGTGTTCTTGATGCTCATATCTTGTTTATTGAGTGAGTCTATCAACTCATTGCATTCATCTATTTCCGGGATGCTCAACTTCCTGTAATGCTCGATGTGGGATTTCATGACATCGATACCCGCTATCTCACCGAATCTAAGCTTCATCAGAAGTTCGACCCTGAACCTGGTCAGGTCGGGAGGAGTCAATATCCAGTTTAGCAACTCCTTACATCCTTCATCAGTGATCTCATAAAAAATCCGACGCTTTCTCTTGATATCTGCGTCGATCTGGCGGACGAAGCCACGATCCTTTAAACTCCTGAGGATCGGGTAAATGTTACCGTATGATTCACTCCAATAGAACACTTCCTTGGATGAGAGAAATTTCTTTATGTCATATCCCGTTTTCGATCCCTCGCTGAGTATGGCCAGTATTCCGTAGGTAGATTGGGAAAAGAGATGATCGTTATTACCAGTCAGGGCAACCTCCAAATGATTGTATTCTTTCAATTATTGTACCATATAGCCATCGGGAATCAGGAACAAGGCTATCTGTCATTGATGACTTTTTCCGTCAGTCAAGTTTTACGATCAATCCAGACATGGTTATCCCCGGTGCTGCGAAGATCATAAGGTAGACTCCCGGAGGTATCAATTTGCCGTTGTCGTCTATACCCATCCAGGTGAAGTCACCTGATTCCCCAGGCTCCGTGAATTTACTGACGAGTCTGCCGTAAGATCGTAGATACGCAGACTTCCCTCAGAAACGCCTGATGTAGCATGATATTCGACAGTAGTAGCGAATCTGAAAGGGTTCAGGCGCGCTGTCAGGTTGAGCTCAGGCAGTACGATTTCACCCCCCGATACGGACTGGGGAGCCAGAGGTATCAGATCCCCGGCATTACCGTTCAGATCGATAAAGGCGCCGAAGTATTATGAGCCTTCCTCGACATCGGAAATCGAGTAGCTGGCCTCTCCTCCATTTTCCGATCAGAAAGTGTAAGACAAGCCGAAAGTAAGAACCGGCCATACAAAGAAGTCCTTCATATCTTGCTCTATGCTTGCTTCTTCCTCTTCAATATCCTCATCCAGATTGGACTGCAACGACGGATTGAGCGCCGTGCCCTCAATGTCCATCCTTGGCTTGCCGTGAAACAGGACGCCCAGATCCCATGCGAAATGCCAGTGGCTGGCCCGGTCCACCGCGTTGCCGGTCCCGATCCCAATGTAGGGTGAGAACGAGTTGGTAGAGAGGGTCCAAGTCAGCGATTCCACTGCGTAGTCGGTGTGGTTAACTTCGACTGTGTCACCCGGGGTAGCCGAATGCTCCGCCTTGTTGCCATTTACGACCATTCCAGCGGTGAGACGAAAGCCTCCGCT
>DAOWFD010000407.1 GCA_030638185.1 Candidatus Aegiribacteria sp. | reverse complement strand
TGTCGCCCCAGGCGAACTCCCTCTCAGTTCTGACTGATGTTTCCTCCGATACCAGCACATCGCCCCATCCAGCCTTGAATACCAGCCTTGCGGACGTATTGATCGTGTCACCGAAAACAGTGTAGGTGCATCTCCTGGAATTGCCGGTCATCCCTGCATAAACCGTTCCCGAGACTATTCCGCAACTCATGTGTTCACCGATTGATTTTTTCAGATCACAGGCGAATCTGCACCCCCTGGACTCATTGTTCTCCCATGATACAGGCGCGCCGAAGAGGATGGTAATTAACGGTTCTCCGGATGTGAAGTAAAGTCCGCTTACATACCCTCCATAGTAGGCTGCCTTTTCCAGAATACTTCGAATAAAGCTGTGCGTCTTCTCCACCGGGGATTGTCGCAAGGCTACGAAAACAGTGGTTATGTTGCGGAATTCACCGGTGAGTCTGCTGGACAGTACGAGATCAGGTGCGAAGCGTTCCGCTACACTCTTCCTTATCCTGTCGGTATTAACATGGCTTCCCCGGTATGTATCTTCTGAATCGGAATTTGCAGCCACGCTGCTGCTTTCACCGATGTTCGGAAAACTGTCATCGATATGCAAGCTAACAGGACTGTCGGTTGATAGAAGGGAGGCAACTCTTGCTATTGCATCACCCTTTACGTAGTGAATCAACCTTCTCTTCCCGATGATCCCCCACTCTATGAGTCCTCCGGTAAGTGCAAGCCTTGCTGAAACCTCCCAGTTACCAAGCCTGGTTCTATGATGAAAGTTCTTCCTGAAATAGAGGTCCAGTGATGTAGCAGCATCCAGGGCGTCTTGAGGCCGATCTATCTGAAATACCGCCATTACCGCGTCTCCCTCGAATTGCGCTATCATGCCTCCCCGACCGTATATTTCCCTCACAGCTCTGGAGAAGATCTTTCCCAGGATACCGGAGAGTACTTCCGCACCTGCCTTTCCGTGGGTCATGAGCTGCTCGGTCATCGATGTGAAACCGGTGATGTCAATCAGAAGAACGCAGTTAGCTGTACAGTCGCCTGTTCTGCCCTCGAGAAAGAGCTTCTGAATATAGCGGGGAATTACGTTAAGCAGTTCACTCTCCCGTTGTTTGTGTGATTGCGGGTGGTAGAAGAATTGACAGCATGAAAGCCTCCATCACTCAAGTTACACTAAGCGGTAGAATCAGTCCATTCCATTCAGGATAATATGCAATTCTCGGGCTCCGATGTAATGACCCGACATCAGGTCCGGCACAGGACCTACGGAGGCTGCCTGCAACCGGCGACCATTAGACCATGCATTTCTAGAAGAATAAGACAGCTATTCGTGTCAGTCACAATTCCATTATGGTCTTCGTGCCATTCATAATACCTTCCTTTCTCAGTATCGGTAGTATATTAATATTTCCTTAGATATTTATGAAAGGATTCTCTAATGAAAAAAATCGTGATTATCATATTCTTAATTCTCCTGCTTGCATCATGCGGCGATGAAGGAGAAGTTCCTGCAGACGAACAGCAGAATGATGCCGGAGAAACCTTTGACGCTCTTCCCGAAATAGATATTTATCTTACCGTTACAGACTCAATAGGTATCGATATGGGTGACAGCAATTACGTCTTGGGTAAACCGGCAATGGCCATTCATTCACCTTATGGTAATATAGCAGTTCTCGATATTCAGAAAATCTGCATCCTGTTCTACTCTCAAGAGGGCGAGTACATCCGGACCGTTGGCCGTGATGGAAGCGGTCCGGGTGAGTTTCTTATGCCTATTTCCTTCACGTTCATGTCCGACAGTGGCATTGCTGTGTCCGATGTCATGGCAGGTAAGATCACTTTTTTCGATTCCGATTACGAGTATTCGGGTGAACTGACCGGTTTCTTCCCCTCAGCACCTACAGTCATTATCGGAGTTGACTCCGGAGCGATCGTCGGAATGCTTACTGCATTCGATCAGACCGAAGAGGGTATGTTCCTGGGCTTCAGCCTGGCGAGATGGGAAGGAGAAGTTGAACCGACAGTGGAGTATTATTCCACGTTCGAACCCTTTGACCCTTCCGATATCGCCGCCTCTTCGAAGAATATCATGTTCATGGTCGCTGCAGCGCCTGATGGCAAAGTGTTCTGTGCTCCTTTTTCCACAGAGGATTTCATTATAGAAGGTTACATGCCCGATGGCACCTCCTTCCTCTATATCGAGGACGAGGATTTTCAGAAAGTCAGAAAAACAGATGAAGAGATCCAGGATGAGATCGATCGCGTTGCCGAAAGTATCGCAGCTTACGGGGTTGCAGGCATCATTGAATGGGAACCCGATCCGTACAAAACATCGATTATATCACTTTCGATCGACAGCAAAGATCGTCTTTGGGTCAGGATGGGTATTTACCGGGAAATCGTATTTCGTGTCTATAACATGGATGGAGAATTTCTCTTCACCGCAGGGGTCGATTTCCCTGGAGATATCAAATCATTTGAAGACTGGCAAGTCATTATTGATCAACACGGTATCCTGGCATTTGACTCCATGCCCGAAGATTACTCAAGGATCTATATCCTGGAAGAATTATAACTGCGGATTTGGAAGAACAGGACTTCGGATAGAGAGTCAACCGCGTTCGAGTTCGGCCTTGATCAATGAGGCGAAGGACCGGAAATCAGGTTCAGAGGTAAATATGTTCTCGGTGTCCCTGAGCCTCAGGGCAAGATCCCAGCAAGACAGCAGTACGTATCCCAGCAGCCTGTGATTAAGGATCAATATAGATGGAACGAGTTGTCCCGGATATCCCAGGCGGAGTATGAATTTGTTTTCCGGTATCCGCTGTGGAGGCCAGACGGCAAACGTGATAGCAAGGCAGGGATCGGTTGAATCCTCGGTCCTGAAAAGAGCCTTCAGGAGCTCGAAGTCCCCTCCAATATGATGAACTGCAGACCTGATCTGATGACGGGTTCTAATGGAGTTCCGTGCGGGAGATGGAAGTGATGTGGTGAACAACGCTGGTTCATCCCTGGGATAACCGAGTTCCAGAAGGGCTGATGCTTCCGAAAGGCATGCTCCGAAACAGCTTGAAGCTATATCGGGTGGTAGATATACAGAAGTATCTGTATTGCCGGAAAGCAGATTCATCTGCCTGGACAATTCCTCAACCCTTCCGCTGGAAGGACTTCTTGATATCTCACTCACATGGGTACGAAGGGCATTGAACCCCTGCATCCATACTTCGGAGGTTCTTCCTCCGCTCCAGATAGCCGTATAGTAGAGCAGTCTGGAAATATCGAATGGATTCATGAAATTGGATGGAAACAATATCATACATCTACCGATCTTGGGTGATATCTGTCAACAATACCCCGCAGATAGGTTATATCCACGCTGGTATAGATCTCAGTGGTCTTGATATCAGCATGACCGAGCAGTTCCTGAACAACCCTGAGGTCAGCGCCTCCCCGCAGCAGATGGGTGGCAAATGAATGCCTCAGGATATGAGGATGGATATGCTCCTTTACACCGGCTATCTCAGCAGATCTTTTTACAATGTTCCATACTGTCATTCTGGAAAGGGGATTTCCCCTGTAGGTAAGAAAAAGAACTGGAGTTGATCTTCCATGCACCAGCAGGGGTCTGGCCGTATCAATGTACAAAGATAGCCATCTGACCGCAGCTCCCCCTAACGGGACTAACCTCTCTCTGGATCCCTTTCCAAGGGGTCTCACGAAAGCCTCTTCCAGATAAATCCTGGAAACGGTGATCCCGGTGAGTTCACTCTCCCTCAAACCTGCGCCGTATGCAAGTTCAAGCAACGCGCGGTTCCTTGTGGAGATGGGAGAATCCCCTTCCCAGACATCTATAAGAGCCGCAACCGTTTCAACACTGACCGCATGGGGAAGTCTGACCGGTTTCCTGGGAGAATGAAGAAGCTCAGTCGGATTATCGTTTCGCTGCCCCGATGACTGCATAAACCGGAAGAAACCTCTGATGGAGGACAATTTTCTTACGATGCTGACCGGTGAAAATCCGGTGGACGAAAGGAAAGCCATATACTCCGCGATATCCGCGATAACCGTCTCCGAAAGCGTAATTCCGTTAACATTCAGCCAGCTGTTGAAATGCCTCAGATCATTACTGTAAGCTTTGATCGTTCGTGAAGCCAGCTTCTTTTCCAGGGCTGAATACTCCAGGTATGAATCCAGGCTTTCATCCATTCTTCGAAAGCCATGCGTGAAAGCCTTTACCTGCCCTCACAGACGGTATTCCTGCGGAAGGGTTTCCTCTGGTGAGAGATACCGTGACACCCCTGGAATCAAGCTCATGGGCTATTCTGATCGCACTTTTGTGATTGTCATAGGTCTCAAGGAGTGTGGGGGTCTTTCTTAGAAGATCCCAGGACTTTCTAAATGATATCCCCATTACATCGCAAAGGGCTTTAGCAACTCTATCCTCATCCTCCGGTGCCGGCGTACACAGAAAAAGTCCCAGCACTGCGTCTTCCGAGTCATTTGATTTTCCGGTGTGCCTGCAATCTTTTTTTCTCACGCTGGTGAATACATCCCTGATGGCATTCTTTTCAGATTCCAGATAATCACGCGTTTCAACATCATCCGGTAAATCATCTCCAGTCGCAAAAAGATCTCTCCGGGATTCCTCAAGAACAGGAGGAAGAAGGAGATGCTGAAACATACTTCCGCGTGGAGGGTACAGTATCACTATATCCGGAGCAGGCCCGCAGGTTATTGAATCTCTGCCGACTACCGGCGGAGAATCTCCACTTACTTTTTCAGGCGGAGAGAACTCAATGGTTTCCGGAATACTTCTGCTGCTGACATCAGGTAAAATTAGAGGAGTCTCAAGGAATCCTCCATCCAGGGATTTTGAAGGAAGCCCCATAGTATACTTTTCAGGGGGTTGCAGGAATACCCTTCCATAAGAGGTCTCAAATTCGTCAATTGGAGGCGGCCCGATTGAATACTGTTCTGAAAGACCGCTTACAGGAGGAATGCGGGAGGCATCATCGTCGGCGGTATCGGTTAGATTTCCGAACAGCGTATCACTGAGGTTTTCATCTGAATCTACGGGATGAGTGCGGGTTCTGAATACCGCATTCGACCTTCGCCTGGGTGAAACGCTTTCCTGCAACAGTGATTCGGCTTCGATCCTGACTATCCCACCGGCCTCGGTTATAGATTTCTTTATACTTTTAGCTGTTTCGCTGTCTATACCCTTGCTCAGAGCTATTGGCATCCGGGAAAGCCAGAGAACGATCTGTTCCTGTGGAAGACGGGTCAGCTTCTGCAATCTTCTTCTCAGCCTTGTCCGGTATCCGGAACGGTAATTTACCAGTAGAACCCGAAAGAGAGGAACGGGTTGAACCTCTTCATCATGATCTGGAAGAATTCTGCAACGTATACCTGGATCCCGCCGAAGGCTGTCAGCAAATTTCTGTGCTTCTCCCTCGGAAAGGCCATTGCATACGATTTCATCCTCATGGCTGAAAGCCATCAGTATTTTATCAAAAAGCAATCCTGTGCG
This sequence comes from Candidatus Aegiribacteria sp., assembly GCA_030638185.1. Classification (GTDB taxonomy): domain Bacteria; phylum Fermentibacterota; class Fermentibacteria; order Fermentibacterales; family JCC-6; genus Aegiribacteria. The sequence continues at coordinate 220 of DAOWFD010000407.1, read as the reverse complement.
TTCAGTCAGAACAAGTACAGACTTCTCCGAGGGTTCATTACCCTGTACGATTACCTTCCATTTCATCATCTTTGCCGCTACTGCTGTTTTCTGATCAATTCGATTCTGTCGCCGATACGCACCAGGTCGGATGATGAGATAGAGAAGATCAATGCTGATGAAGTATTCTGCAGGGTCTCAAGAATTATCAGCTCGGAAACCTGTATATCCGGAGTCACCA
>DAOWFD010000132.1 GCA_030638185.1 Candidatus Aegiribacteria sp. | reverse complement strand
CCTAGAGTCCGGGCACCATCGTCGAAATCAAGGTACTGCTCCAGTATTTCCATGTTGGTATCGGCGCCGAATTCCACCACCTTGCCGGCACTGAACCTGAACCAGGCTCCTGTAACCTGAGTTCCCAGAACCTCCACGGGACGGGTGGTCTTCACGAAACCTTCGGTCCTGGTAAAATCCGGCGTACTGAATATTTCTTCAGTGGGAATGTTCGGGAAGAATTTTACTCCCTTCTGATTGACGCACCTGCCCCCTGCAAAAATCCTGTTTGGTGCCATTCCTATGTAAAGATCTGTATCCGGTCCTGTGAAATGAATTTGGTCGTACCTGGTCCTGTTCATATGTCCGCATCTTCGCTTGAGTTCAACGTCGTGCTCAAGCCAGGCTCCCGAGGGATCATCATTGTCCAGACGCAGAATCGGAACAAGCACTTCCCAGATCCTTCTTTCCCAGTCTTCACTGCTTCCCAGTACTTTCGCAGCCCAGGCTTCGGTAGGACAAAGACAGACGTTCCACGCTATCCTGTTGGCGGAAATGCCCTTCAGAAACCTGCGCATAACTTTCGAATTCGCCCTGTTGACTTTTCCTACTCTTGCGGGATCGGCCCCTTCCAGGATATCGGGGGATTCCGGTCCCCTCAAAGATATGCTGCTCCAGCCATCCTTCAGATAGCAGTCGTACATATTCTCAAGGTAGGATGGAATGAATTTCAGGTAATCATCCTCAAGGGTCTTATCGATCCTGAGCCTGATCAGCTCCGGGTCGGAATATTGCAGCGATACAAAGGAAGCTCCCCTGGAATAAGCAACTTCAGCAAGTATCTTCGCAAATCTCCGCTGGATGACTTCGGCACGTATGAGAAGAGGTTCTCCCTCCTGAAGATTGATCGCTGTTTCCACTATAATCTCAGCATATTTCCTTCTGAGTTCATCAAAATCCATTATTCAGTCTCCATTCAATTTCAGTCAGGGAGTTTTAAAACAGTCCAAGAAAATCCACCCCGAGGGCTCTGTAACTTTCACCGCCTGTTTCAAAAACATCAATAAACCGCAGTGAAATTCTTACCTGTCCAAAGCTCTCCCAGTAGATCTCACCGCTCAGGAATCCGCCGTTGTTATCAAAACGGACTGAATCAGCTTCATCCGTCGCGAAATCGTACTCCAGTGCCAGTCCAAACCCGCCCGGAAGACCTTTGTTCATACCGGTCCATACGCCGGCATGAATCAGATTTCTAACGTCCGCACTCACTCCGAAATGAAAGGCCATATCTCCCCCGAACGAAAGGAAGTTCTTGCTGAGGACAAGGTAGAGATCCCTTGCCCTTCTTCTGTAAGTAGATCCTGAACGGATTGCTTCAGGTTCATTATCAAATCCCAGCAAGACTGCGGGAAAGGATTCTGTTTCATCGATAAGCCTGAATCGTGCTTTTATATATAGATGATGGAACCATGATGGACTGTTAAACCCCGTGACATTCCATCCTCCGTAACCCAGCCCGACCGCCAATCTTGGGAATATCCCTGCTGTAAGTGAAAACCTCAAACCATCATCGGGAAACGTATTCATGGAAAAGTAATACGTTCTGGGCGCGACAATGCCAGCTGTAGGCTCCCTTACCAGCCTCATGAGTTCTCCTGATACGGCTTTCCCTGCAGTTGTAGTAAAAAGACAAACAATAAGAATACCCCTGATAATCATATTCGCGGTCCCTTCCCCCTTGAAAGGATTACCGATTCCCTGCCAAGAAGTTCCCTCAGCTTATCCATCAGTTCACCGTCGGGATACACCCTGATAGATCTGGAGAGTCCTCTTACCTTCCAGCCCGACTTATGCCTGATATCCACGATCACATCTCCGCTGCCGCTGCTTTTCTTCATGTATTCCATGGCCTTCTGCAGCAGTTCCATTCTCGGATTGCTTCCATCAACTTGTATGGTTATTCCGGCCTTGAGCTGTAACTTTATTTCGTTCAGTGAGTATATTTTTCTCGCGCTGAAACGGCTGTCCCCTCTTCTCCTTGATACTTCTCCATCCATAAGCACCAGACTGCCAGGTTCAAGAAGATCGGAGTATTTCACCAGTGCATCGTTGAATACAACAACTTCGCCGGTCCCGGTTCTGCCCTCGACCAATACAAAAGCCATAT
>DAOWFD010000427.1 GCA_030638185.1 Candidatus Aegiribacteria sp. | reverse complement strand
TTTTCTTGACAGAATCGATGAAATGACCGGTGTTCACAAGTTGAGTGAGATCATATCTAACGGACCGCCTGAGACCCTGACCAGAACTGATAATGTACAGCCGGCTATCACCATGATAAGCATAGCCACCATGAATGTTCTTGTTGCCGCGGGAATTAAACCGGAGGGCACAGCCGGACACAGCCTCGGTGAATACGCCGCACTGGTTACAGCAGGCATTCTGCTGCCGGGAATAGCCGCCAAACTTACCCGTATACGTGGTGAATTCATGCAGGAATGTGCTAACAGGCATCCCGGTGGAATGCTGGCCCTTATAGGTATGGACCTGGATAAGGCCAGGAAATGCGTTGAAGAAGCATCCTCTATCGGCCCGGTGGGAATAGCCAACGTTAATTCGGAAGGACAGGTTGTTATTTCCGGAGCGAGAGATGCTCTGAAAAAGGCCGGGGAGCTGTGTAAAAAAAGGGGTGCCAGAAAGATCATACCCCTGCAAGTTTCGGGAGCCTGGCATTCACCACTTATGAAGGATGCTGCCAAGGGTCTTGAGAGCGCACTGGATGACGCGGGCTTTTACGAACCTGAGATACCCGTTGTAGCAAATGTCACTGCCGACCTTATACGTAGCGGCGACGAAGCGAAACGACTGCTGAAGGAACAGGTCACTTCACCCGTTCTCTGGGCCGATTCGATAAAGAAACTTCAGAGAAGCGGATTTGATACGTTCATTGAAGTCGGCCCCGGAAAAGTTCTTCAGGGACTCATGAAAAGGGTAAAGAATGTCACTGTTTACGGAACCCACGACAGAGAAGCCCTTGAGGAAACTCTAAAGGCCCTTACATAACCCCGAGTATCTAATCAGCTCTGGTACATTGTATTCGCTAGTTTTTCCACGAGTCTATTATGTGCATTGAAGGCCAGTTCCGGAACCTCCCGGATCGGGCACCATATAACCTCGGACGCGTCATCTCCTGCTACGGGGGTACCCTCCCAGTCTTTGACTTCCAGCACTGCCAGAAGAATTCCTCCATAGGCTGTCAGATCGGTTTCAAGTCCCAGCAATCTGCTTTCACGTACCTGAAGACCCGTTTCCTCCAGCAACTCACGACGGCCGCACTCATCAGTGGTTTCACCCGTTTCCAGAAAACCTCCCGGTAGGGACAACATCCCCTTCTTCGGCTGCACAGCCCTTCGGACGAGCAGTATTCTTTCGTCGTCATGAACCATTAAAACCACGGCAGGAAGGGGATTCCTGTAGTGGATGAATCCGCACTTGCTGCAGAACAGGTGCCCATGTTCTCCCGGCAATTTACCCAGGGGTTCTCCGCACATGGAGCAGTATGCCGGCGGGAGGTAGAATGAACTGCCATCAGGAGCTACAGGCAGTGGACCCACCCCGGGAGAATGACCCGGCAGGTTACCATGAACCCTTCCGATCCTTCTGGCGATAACCCTTCTGACAAACTGCCTTCCATCTCTGATCGCGGATTCCATGGGAAACCCGGCAGCCAGCAGAGATGTACAGGCAGCTGCCAGCGTACAGCCAGTGCCGTGTACATTTTCACTGGTGATTCTTGATCCGCTGAACCGTGTATAACCCTTTTCCGTCACCAGTATATCCACAGGATCCCCTGCAAGGTGTCCTCCCTTGACCAGTACTGCTTCTGTGCCTATGCGGATAATTGCCCTGCCGGCCTCTATCATATCCTCAGTATTCGCAATGGCTATCCCGGAAAGTATCTCCGCTTCGTCGATATTTGGAGTGCATAGAGTGCTTAGTGGTACGAGCTCATCTCTCAGTAGATCTAACATGCCGCTGCTCAGTAAGGACCCACCTCCTCCAGCGGTAAGGACCGGATCAAGAATGTACGGTATTCCGCTAAGTTCCTCTCTGATGAATCCGGCCAGAGCAAAAGCATTCGCTCCGCTTCCCAGCATTCCTGATTTTATACCCGCCAGTGGACCGTCATCGCATACAGCTCTGAGCTGTTCAATAAGTATTTCAGAAGAAACAGCTTCCCATGACAGAACGTTTCCGCTGTTCTGAACGGTAACAGCGGTGACTGTCGGACATCCATGGAAACCCAGAGCCGAAGCGGTCTTCAGGTCCGCCGACAGTCCTGCGCCGCCGCTGGGATCCGTTCCACCGACAAAAAGCAGAACTTCATTCACGCTGCATAACCTCCAGTGTTAACCAACCAGATAGAAAACACTACTATTTATCGTCTCATTGTGGGGTTGGGTTTACTTTTAACATTTTACTAGGTTTTCAAAAGGTATTAAACCTGACATTCAAACATCCCTTTAATTATATACAATATGATGAATGGTAAAATGATAAAAGTAAAGACCCTGCTCCTGCTTCAGTATAAGAGGCGTTGGGGGCGTCTTCAGGGCAATATTACAGATGAAAGAAAAACCGCGAATTGTTTGATAAGAGAAAGAAAAAAAACTCTTATACCAGGACTTGTTCTGATAGTTGGAATGGTTGTCATAAATGACAATTCAACTACTCATCCGACCTCAATCTCAGGGAAGTCATCCCTCCAGGGAACGTAATTTGCGCCGGGCTCACAGAATACTCCAGGGATCGGGAGATGTTCTCAACCAGCTCCGTATGATCTGCCTCATGGTGGAGCATACATGCGGATCTTTCTCTAGCCCGTACCATGTATTGGGATTATGCTTGGCTATTATGTGGAACTATACTTGCTTACTTGTATAGTTCCGAGTATCTGTTCAGCGTGAGGATACGGATACTGTAGCTATCAAAGGCTAGGAAAGGAAACAAAGCATCGTACCAAGAAGTCATTATTCCATCCTGAAGACGTTTGCCCCGTTTCTGGTGCTTCTGTTCATGCCTTCAACTGGGCATGCGGATTTCCTTGAACCTGTAGTGGATTCCATATACATCTCCGGTGATATTCCCGTATCGGAGCATAAACTTCTTAATGGAACCGGGCTTCATGCAGGGGGATCTCTTCTCAGAATAACGCCGGTCCAGGTAACAGATGGTATCGTTGCGAATCTTAACAATATAGGGTACCTTGACGCTGTTATAACCGTCCAGTGGCCCCTATGGGATGACGAGAACAATATTGTAAGGATCTCGGTCGAGGTGGGAACAAAAAGCCTTCTTTCCGGCCTTGTATTCAACGGCGCGATGATCTACTCCGTTGATTCACTGGCCAGGCTTTATCCCGGGGCTCCGGGTGAACCTATAACGCCCGAAGATACTCTCTCCTTCAGAAATTCCATAATCAATCTGTACAATGAAAGAGGCTACATCTATTCATCCATCGGCATTAATCTTCTTAGCATGAGAGAAGTAGATGGGGGGATTGGTTACCGGGCAGTGGAGTGCAATATTGATGAAAATGGGCAGGCTTTTCTCGGCAACATTTCCGTTTCCGGGCTGGCAACGGTTCGCAAAACGGTTATTACAAGGGAAATACTGATCCAGCCCGGTGATTCCCTGAATATGGAACTCCTCAGGCAGTCCGTCAGCAATATCTACAGACTTGGTCTGTTTCAGGATGTCAGGTTCTCCTATTACCCGGATGAGAATGACAGCAGTATCGTCAACCTTGACATTTCCGTAAGTGAAAGCAGATACAAAAGAATAGACCTGGGTACCGGCTACGTGTCACCATCTGCTGTCTTCGGAAGTGTCACATGGCTTCACCCCAACATCATGGGGAACAACCAGAGACTGTCCATCGGCATTTACATGATGGAATACTTCGGTTCCAGAGATGGACGGAAGATAGAACCGGAGATAATCTACGAGGAACCCTGGTTTTTATCATCAAGATGGAAATGGCAGTTGAAGCTGGGCTACCTCTACCTTACCACACCCGGTATCAGGCAGAGGAGCTATTCAATAACGTCCACATTTGCCAGGGACATCACGGAACACCTGAAATTCACTATCGGCTACAGCCTTGAATACGAGAAGTACAACGAATGGCTGGATACCGGTTTCACAACTTCCGACTGGCGGACAACCTCAAGTATTACGTCAACTATGGTACATGATACAAGAAGCCCTTTACTTGATCCCTTGCGGGGACACTGGATGATGGGGTCGGGAAAATTGTCAGGAGGATTTCTCGGTGGAAACGATTACTACAGGATTTCCACTGAAGCCAGAAACTTCTTTCCACTGAGTAACGATTTTATACTCGCCGGTCGCCTGAGGATTGGGGGTTCGTTTCCCTACGGTGACGACACTACCGTACCTCCGGACGACAGGTTCTACCTTGGGGGAGGAACGACAGTTCGGGGTTATCCTTTCAATTCACTGGGCCCGAAGGATGATGACGGGAACCCCATAGGTGGACGACTTGAGGTTCTTGGCAATTTCGAGATCCGAACCAGGATAGCCGGAAACCTTGGAGTTGTTCTATTCGCAGATGCCGGTGGACTCTGGAACGCGTTCAATGAGATTGATCTTGAGACGGCAGGCTTTGGTACGGGATTCGGGCTCCGTTACCATACGGTTTTCGGTCCGCTGAGACTTGATTACGGCTTTGCGCCTACATGGAGGAATTCCCTCAAGAGGGGAAAGATATACATCGGGATAGGTCATGCTTTTTAGCGTAATGAACTCTCAGGAGGTTCTTTCATGAGCAGAAAGCATGTAGTTGCCATATGGTCCAGGACGGTAGTGCTTGGGCTGCTGTTCCTGGTTCTGTCTCTATACATACTTCTTGCCAGCGGGTTTCTCGGGGATGTTCCAGGAAATATTATCGGCAGTATCGCTTCGGATGATAGCATTACCATCGCCTTCAGAGGGTTGCGTACCGATATCTTCTGGAATACCTCCGCAGACTCAGTCATAGTCACAGATCCCGAAGGTCTGGTGGTTGCTGTAACCGGCATTCAGATAGACGGAAGTCTTCTTGATTACCTTTTCAGCGGCCATGTTGATCGGATACTGGTTGACAGGCTGAACATCAATCTCGCTCCCGATCCGGATGTAGAGTATGATCAATCTGATTCTCTTATATCCATCCTTAATAGTATCGACACAGGCATAGCTGCCAGCACTGACAGGTTGTATCTTCGGTACGGCATAATAACCGAGTCCTCGGCCACCATCATCGATTCAATGTACATTGATGCTTCCATTGAAAGAGTATCTGGAATAGCGCTGAATGTTGATTCCGCGGGGGTTTATCTCCCCGGTTTCGGCAGTATATATGGATGCGGGCTTCTGCGTATGAACGACGGCAATGTCACCACAGACGGTTTTACTGGAACTGCAGCTCCCGGTTCACTGCTGATTTCCGGAATCCTTTACGGCTCAGAAGGAACTCTGGATGTTGAACTTTCCGGAAGGGTCGGTACTTCATCGTACGATTTACCGGTTGACCTGTCGGTCTTTCTCGAGGGCAGCCTGAAAGGCAAGCTGTCGGATCTCAGGGCTGAACTGGCACTTTCCAGCGGAAGCGCGGTTATGTTCGGAAATGAAGCATCCTTTGAAGTGGATACCCTTTCAGCTGATCTTCAGGATATCACTGTAGGAAATCTGTACCTTGTAACGGATGATGCAGAATTGAACTTTGACGGTGGATTTGATATTGAATCTTCTGAATGGAGTGCCGTATTACACCTGAACTTGATAAATACCGACATTTCAGAATATCTGACGCAATTATCAGTTACCGGTATTACCGGTTCTGTTTTAGCGGATTTCAGAGGAACAGGATACTCCGGTCTGAACGGCGCGGTGACTGTTGACCTCGCGGAATCATCCTCGGAAATCGTTGATGTCTCAATGCTTCATTTCGATGCGGTCCTGTCAGACAACTCCTTAATCCTGGAAGGGTCGGTAAGCAGTAGCAGCGGGAATGCTTCATTTACCGGCAACGGATATCTGGGACCTGGATGGACTCCTGAATCCTGGACAGTGCAGGCTGATGGAGAGATCGTGGATCTTTCGTTCCTCAGGGAATTCTGTATCGGTGAATGTCCTGATATAGCCTCCGCTTATTTTTCATTGAGCGGAAACGGCACACAATTCGGCACGAATATCCAGGGTAATGCGGGGGTAAGAAAGCTTGAAATGCAGGGAATATCAGCCGAAAGGGTGTCCATTGATGGTTCCCTGAATTACTCTACAAGGAACGTCATCGCTGGAGTTTCCTTAGGAATGAGTTTCGATGGCAGTATTGAGGTCCTTGATTTCGTAGCTGAAGGAGTATCAGCCGACACTGCATCCGTGGAGGGAAATTTCAGCATGGCGGGCAGTAATATTACAGCGGAGGCATCTCTTCTGATAGACAGTCTCAGAGTGCTTTCGGATGCTTTCCACACAACAGCGGATATAAATCTGGATGGGGATGATATTAGAATAGACGGTTTAACGTTAACCGGTTCTTCTGACCGGATATATACGGCTGAAATAGAAGTGGAGACAGGCGATACGACCTTCTTCAATATGGAGGAGATAAGGGCTACACATTCCAAACTGAGAGTAATCACCGCTGGAGGATTATCGGGATTTGTTGAAAACGGCACAATTATTCTGGATACACTATGGCTGGACCCTCCTGTAGGAGACCTTGCAATGTCCGGGATCCTCGGCGAGGAAACAACGGAAATACATGCTGACATAGTGAACTTCGATCTCAGTACCTTCAGTACGTTCTCCGGCCTGCCGGCTGATATGTCGGGAGTGGGCAACTTCAGGATTTCGTATTGGAAGGACACAACCAGTATTCAGAGTTCCATTACTGGACACATATCGGATCCGGCATACGGCCAGTTCAGGATGGACAGCATAACCATTGATGTTTCTGCAATGGACAACGCATTAAATGTAAACGGGATATATGCATGGCAGAACGGTGTAAGATCCGGTCTGCAGATGAAAGCCAGGGATATCCGGGCCGGAACTGATGCCGCTCTGCTTATAGACAAGATCCAGTGGCTGGAGCTTGAGATCAACAATATCGGCGACTGGCTTTTCTATATTCTTCCATTACCGTTTAGAACCATGGGGGCAAGTGTTTCCGCAAGGATTGAGTACGAAAAGTATAACGGGGATTACTCCTTTGAAATGCAGGCATCCGCAAGAATAAGCCGCCTGTACATCACCATGCTTGGAATTGAGCTGCCCAACGTGAATTTCTACTTCAATTATCCTGATTCTACTGAAAGGGGATACAATGCCCGGCTTACACTGGGTTCCGGCAGCCAGAACACGGGTAACTTTTCCTCCAGCTGGCAGGCTGATATTATCAGCGTGATCCCCTTTCAACTCGGTGATTACAATCTCAATTCCACCCTTTCGGATATGGAGATAGCCATACCCGGAATGGGAGCGGTTATCTGTTCCGGAGGGTTGTTCTCAAGCGGAACGGGATTGAACGAAAGACCGCTCCTTTTGGGCAAGGTTAGAATTCTCGAGGGTGCGGTAGGTATTCCTCAACCTGTGAGTTCCTCCCCATCCGGCGGTTCAGGGGAACTGCCATTCGATATTTCCATAGACGTGGCAGGAACCGGGGATATGTGGTTCAGAACAAATTTCGCTGATATTGAGATGACTCTGAAACTCAGGATATTCACACTTGAACGAAAGCCAACGGTAAACGGATACGTATCGGCCGTAAGGGGTAGAATCACACTGCTTCAGAGGGATTTCCAGATAACTGAAGGAAGAGTCAATATCATACAGGGTAATCCCCCCACCATGCAGTTGAACGTAACAGCCGAAACCAAAGTACGCAGTGTGATAAGCCACGAGGAATACATTATCACAATTCTGATTACCGGAGACCTGGACAATCTCGAGATCACCCTAACCGGCCAGGGTCCATCGGGTCTGGTAGCTCAGGAGGATATTCTTACCCTACTGGCAGTCGGGCTCACCTACGGCGAGATGCAGCAGTTGAACTCCAGCGCAATCAGATCCGAGGTTGAGAATGTAGCCCAGACGATGCTTGGAAGCCTTCTTGCCCGGAATCTCAGGCATGATATCGGTCTTGATACATTCGAGATATCTCCAGAGCTTCTTTCCGATACAACAAGCCTTGTACTTAATGTCGGTAAATATGTTTTCCCGAACCTTTACGTCTCCTACAAGGACGATGTGTTTTCCGCTGACCCCGGGACTGTCAGCGCCCAGTACCTTTTCAGTCCTGATTTCTACGTTGAGGGAACGACCAGGACCACAATACATGGATACCAGGAACCTACCATGGAACTGCATTACACCATAAGGTATTAACAAGAATTGGAGAATTATGCTATTTCTATGCATATTAATCTCCTTATTTATTCAGGAGTTCCAGGCTGTTTTCCGTGAGGACTGTTTCAGGCATGGCATATCCTCTTTCTTCAGAATGCTGTTCCAGCTGGCCTGATTCCAACACTCTTTCCACTGCCCATACAGGATATTCATCCAGTATCTCCAGATTAAAATCGTAGTCCCAGAACAACCGTTTAAGACTGCAAATAACTTCAGATTTACTTATTTCCATTCTACAGTTTCCCCCATTGGAAATGAATTCGATTTTCAATCTACAACCCAGAGCTATAGCGAGTTTTCTCAGAGTTGAGACTTCGAATATTGTCCAATCGTTCTCGTATCTTGATAGCGTGGCAGGTGAGGTATCAGCAAGCCTGGCAAGTTCTGAAAGGGAAAATCCGCACTCCAGCCTGCGCTTCCTGATCTTCTCCGAAATGGACAATTTATTCTTCATATTATTATCATAGATGATAATACTTGACTGGTCAAACTGTACTTATGTAATGGGTGTTAAGATGGGTTGGGATTGCCTGCTCACCCTCACACTGTTGATTCTTCTCCTCATCCAGCATTTGCGATAAAAGGGCATACAGCTCAATGCAATGATCTGGCAATGCGAAAGCCATGGTCGTTATTGCTGAAGTCGGGGTTGAAGCCGCAGCGATCTGCGGACCGGTGGTAAGGGGGAGTAACGTACCAGCTGCCGCCACGGAAGACGCGAGCGGGACCCGAACCCAAATACGCGCTTCCATCCTTATCCGAGACTCCGTCTTCTCTTCTGGCCCATCTACTGACAAGGCTGAGAAATGAGCTGTCTATTCCATCGGGTTCTCTTATCGTAATATCCAGAGATATAGATCTTCCTGCTCTTGTGAATACCGGAGTACATTTACTCTGGAACAGCAAGGATTGACATTGCTTTACCTCAATCATATAACATGTACATAAAGTAGTACATATTGAGGAGGTGTAGAATGACAACATTGACGGCAACGGACGCCAGGCGGGAGTTTTTTGAGTTGGTTAGGGGCGCGAACGAAAAGCATGAGGTTTATAGAATCAGACACCGCAAAGGTTCAGCCGTACTCCTTTCCGAAGATGATTATGATAATCTTATTGAGACGCTCAACTTGCTCTCAATTCCTGGCTTCAGGGAGAGTATCAAACGATCGACTGATCAGGTTGAGAATGGAGAAACTGTTTCTTTTGATGCTGCTTTCAAGCAAGACTAGATGAAGAAGTATGAAATCCGTTTCACGAAGGAAGCCGTTAAGGACATCAGGAAACTCAGCGATCGTGAGACTGGTAAACTTCAGGATATTCTTCTGAAGCAGGTTGCACAGAATCCCAGGTCAGGTAAGAGACTTGTCGGGGATCTGAAGGGATTCTTCTCAATCCGTTTATCCTACAGGGATCGTATCGTGTACTCTATTGATGATGAAGAAAACATTATCTACGTGCATCGAGCAAGAACACACTATGGGGATTAGCAGTTTATCTGATCTTCAAATGAAGGTATTGTAACCGATTAGAACATTACAATTACAAATTTACCAGAGAGAATTCCGCCGGCCTTAGCTTTACGTGGGCTTCCATGAAGAACCTGTCCTCATTGAGCGGTATCTTGAGCATCTGCGAGAGTCTTTCCACGTCTTCCTGAGGCTCCATTGCCGCTGCCAGTATGATCTTGTCAGGAGCGATCTCAATCGGTAGGTACTAGGAATATGGATTTTCCGTAATCCCTTGACCTGCTCACAAAGCAGCCCATTCGTCCAAATAAACCTCCGATTCCTGCCTGAAACTGACCATATCACCTGAGAAACCACCAGTCAAAGATCGTTGCCGACAGATATACACTTGAGACTCGGTGTCAGGATGTACTTCCCCATGAAGCCAGATCTGTGTATTCTCATCCAACCTCTATCTCCGGCACATCATCCTGCCATGGAACGTAGTCCGCGCAGGGCTCGCAGACCAGCTCCAGCGGCTTTGGCGGGGGTCTTGGGTTTTCTCAGAGATCAAGATGTTTAAGTATGCACCTGATGACAAACGGTTGCTCTATGAAAGAGATGACCTTCATCTGTCCTCCGCACTTCGGGCACTTGAGGGCATCAATATCCCAGACTTTCTTCAGAAGCACAGCCCACATCTGTATTCTTCGGCGGGAGGAACAAGACTGACTCTTCTCGGATATTCCGGACTTTTGAGGTGCTGCTGTTGTTGAAATATCCTGGCGGCGTTCACGGCCACGCCATGCCTGGCTGTACGCCCCGTAGTAGATAACCTGCTTCGCTCCCTTCCGTGGTATATGGGATGTTAATCTTGTTATCCATTCCAAAGGATCAGAGACATCGAAGTTTCTGGCAAGAGTGGGATGAAAGTGATACTCATTGAGGCCTCCCCCTCTGCATGCCTTCGTGGTATGCTGGAGGTGCTAACCTTTATCCCTAACAAGGAGGAGACCCAATGAGATTTTATACTACCACACACCAACATTACT